>NZ_JACOFQ010000010.1:0-245996 GCF_019455395.1 Bradyrhizobium sp. BR 10261 | reverse complement strand
GCAGGCTCGAGAAGCTCGGCTGGCGCGCGACGACCTCGCTTCGCGACGGCTTGAAACGCGCCTACGAGGCGTATCTGTCAAGCCTCTCTGCGAAGGCAGGGTGAACCACAGCCCCTGCGCGGCGGCCCCTTCCGGAACTGTCGACCCAACTCAGTAGTTCTGCGGATACCGGCGGTATCGTAGCCGCATCAGGTGCCGCGCAAGCTGCCGATGTCCTTCGTCGATCCGCTCCGCGAAGTGCGCAAGCCTTTGCTTGCCCGCGATGGCGAGCCGAGCGCGCTCGTCGGCCGAGCCGACCTTGCTGATAGCTCGCGCGAGTGAGGCTGGATCGTCGTAGTCGAACAGGATGGCCGCGTCGCCGGCCTGCGCCTGGAAGGCTTCCGGATAGATCACCGGCGTGCCGATCTCCCATGCCTCGAGCGGAGGCAGATTGGTCGGGCCGAAATACGTGGCCATCACCAGCGCGCTGGCGCCGCGATAGAGCGCGCCGAGCTCCACGGAGGGGACAAAGCCAAGTATTTGCACGCAATCGCTGAGACCGTGCTGCATCACCAGCGCCTCGAATCCGGCACGCGCGCCGCGATCGGAACCGCAGAGCACCAGCCTGTGCTTCACGCCTTGGTCCCTGAGCAGACGCATCGCAAGCAGGATGGTTGCATGGTTCTTGTGCGGCCAGAACTGCGCCGGATAGAACAGATAGCCGGGCTCGATGCCGTGCTTCCTGAGGATCGCGCTATCCCCGGCCGCGTCCGATCGCGACACGTAGGGAGACGGTGAGAACGGGATGCAGACGGCGTGATCGCGCTCCATGGCATAGCGCCGGCACAGCATGTCGATCAGCTCGTCGGCGTTGGTGACGACCACCGAGGCTTTGATGACGCCGTTGCGCCATACGGTATCGCGGCGCTCGAACTGGGCGAATGCGCGCACCTCGTCGAATTCAGGACTGTCGCGGAAACAGCCGTCGAAGATTGTGATGATGAACGGCAGTTGGTAGAGCGCCAGGTTCCAGTTCGACGTGGTGGTGAAATAGACGATGTCGACGCCGGCTCTGATCAGCTTTCTCTCGAATGGCGCGCGGATCCGCATGGTGTATTGCAGCAGGTCGAACGGTCCGAGATATTTCAGAAACAGAATCAGACGGTCGAGCCAGCCGAGCTTCAGACACACACTGTCGATGCCAAGACCGGCGAGGATCGCGACATTGTCGGGAAGCGTCGTGAACACAGTGACGTCGATGTCGGCGGTCCTGGCCCAGTCGCGCATCCAGATGATCTCGGTAAGCGACTGCTGGAAGCCGCCGCCGACATCGAGCGGCAGCTCGAGGAAGATACCGACGTGGTAGCGCTTCACGGCTGCGCGGCCTTTCTCGCGGCGGACCAGGCGGCGCAGTCCACGTTCGGCGCAGCGTCCGACAGCCGGCCATGATTGCCGGCCGGCGCGAACCCGCAAACCTCGAGCGCCGCTTCGATAGGCGCGTCGTCTGCGAGCACCGTCACGGCAAAATCTCCCTGAGCGCCTGCGCCGACCGGGCGATTTCTTCCTCGGTCAAGGCAAGCCCGCTTGGCAGATAAAAGCCGCGGCGCGCGATATATTCCGCGTGAGGGTGCCTTTCATTCAGCATCAAGCCCATGCGGCGCAGCACCGGTTGCTCGTGCATACACCAGAAGAATGGCCGCGTTCCGATGCCCTTCTGCGCCAGGCGCCGCATCGCCTCCTTGGCGTCGAAGCCGACGTCGTCGTTCAGCACGACGCCATAGACCCAGTAGATGTTGTCGGCATAGTTGGTTCTGGTGACGGGACGGCGGATGCTGGTGAGATCAGCGAGATGCTGGTCATAGAGCTGGCCGATGCGGCGCTTGATCTTGACGGCCCGTGGCAGGCGCTCGAGCTGGGCGACGCCAAGGGCGGCTTGCAGATTCGTCATGCGCGCGTTCCAACCCAGCTCCTCGTGGACGAAGCGCTGCTGCGGCTGGAAGCAGAGATTGCGAAGGCTTGCGAGACGTTCAGCCAGGGCATCGTCGTCGGTGAGGATCATACCGCCTTCACCGGTCGTGACGTGCTTGTTCGGATAGAAACTGAAGGTCGAGACGTCTCCGAAGCTGCCGCAGGGCGCGCCGCGATAGGTCTGGCCGTGCATTTCGGCGGCGTCCTCGATCACCTTCAGGCCGCGCGTCTTGGCGAGCTCCATGATCGGTTCGAGATCGACCGGCAGGCCGTAGATGTGAACCAGCATGATCGCTCGCGTGCGCGGCGTGATCGCGGCCTCGACGCCCTCGATCGTCATGTTCCAGGTTGCGGGATCGCAATCGACGCCAACCGGGACCAGCCCCGCCCGAATGACGGCGGCGGCGCAGCTGATGATCGTGAAGGTCGGAATGATGACCTCGTCACCGGGCTGAAGTCCGAGCGCATGCACGGCGATGTCGAGCGCAACAGATCCATTGCTGACGGCGACGCCGTGGCGGCGACCGGCAGCTTCCGCCATGGCTTGCTCGAAGCGCTTGATGAATGGGCCTTCGGACGAAATCCAACCGGTCCGGATGCACTCCGCCAGATACTCAGCCTCGTTTGCGTCGAGCAGCGGCGTGTTAACGGGGATGAACGCTTCACTCACATGCTTTTCAGTCACAGGGCTGGACCTTTGATCTTGGACGGCGCGGCTTCGGAAAACGAGTCCTGTCGTTCTCGCCGGCATGGGCGCTTTGCTGCGGCCGCTCGGGTGGTGAGTGGAAACAGGGTTTGCGGAACGAGGCGCGCTCGATCATGGCATGAAGATCGCCGAATCGAATCTGTTCGACGTGTTTCATCGTTTGTCTCGAAAAATCTAGGAATTAGAGCGACATAGCGTTCTGCTGCGATACTCTGGCCATTTTGGCTGGCACCGTCAAGGGCGGACCGCCAGCGTCGGGACGCGCTCAATCTGAGACTTGACCGGCCAAGCGGAGGAGGTGGTCGATCCGCTGCCTGAATGTGTGCGTCGACAGCGTCCGCGCCTGTCCGGCCGCGGCAATCGCGCGGCGCTCGTCGGCGTTCGCGAGGTAACGGTCGATCAGCTCGAGGCAGTGGTCGACCGAGCGCCAGGCCGCGACCTCGCGGCCGTCGTCGAACAGCGTATGAAGATTGTCTTTGTAGTCGGTCAGGAGGAAGGTTCCGACGCCGGTCGCCTCGAACAGGCGCGCATTACCGGCCTCGCGCCCGGCCATGTCGATATGTGAATTGAGCGTGACGTGTGACGCGCGCAGCGCCTGATACATTTCTACGCCCCAGACCTCGCCCTGATAGCATCGGTGCAAGGGCGAGGAGGCGGGGAGGCTGTTCAGGCCGCTGCCGTAGAGTTTCAGATCGTACTTTTGCGCCACCGCTTCGAGCAGCGCGACCCGCTGCTGGTGGTCGGCCGAGATCGCGCCGACGAAGGAGACGTCGATGTGTCGTTCAGGCGCCGGCGGCAGGACGTCGAGGATGCCTGGCTCGAATCCCAGGTGGATCAACGCGGAGCGCGCGCCCTGGGCCCGAAAGGAATCGACCACCGCCGATATCTGCGAGACCAGGAGATCGTAGACCGCCCAATCCTCGCCGCGCGACGGCACGATTCCGACCTGGCCGAGCAGGATGGGGCGGCCGATCTGCTTGATCCGGCGCGCCAGGCGCGTATCGACGTGGAAGAGATCCTGGTTGAGGATCAGGTCCGGTTTGAAGTCCTCGATCTGCGCCAGCAGGACGTTCTCAGCCTCCGCATCGAGCCGCGGGCTGAGACCCACTTTGCGCGCGAGCGGCCGGAGGACCGGCTTGAACGGTGCGACCGCGCGCAGCAGCCAACCGGGAATCGCGGGCCGCTGCACCGACGCATCGGGTGATGGCGGCTGCTCGACGGCAAGTCCGCGCTCCCGCGCCCACGCCGCCCGCATCCAGGGATTGTTCACGTGGATGTCGGCGGCGACGTGTCCCGCCGCGGCGAAATTGCGCGAATAGAAATTGGCAACGCCGAACAGGCTGGCGTTGCGCGCCGCCATCTGTGCGTCGTAGGGCGCGCCGTCGAGGCCCGGATGGCGCCGGTAGAGCCAGGCGAGGAAGCGCGGATAGTCGGCGTTGAGGATGAGGACACGCACGAGACTTGGGGCTCCGTTCGCTGGATGCTGCGTGGCGTCGTGTACCACGAACAAAGGAGCACCACTGCTCTGCACGTGAGCCCTCCCACAGACGACTATCCCGGGAGCGGGGGAATTTCAACGCGGGGGTGGAGTGGCCTCAGCGAGTTTCAGTGCCTCGCGCACGAAAGTCGCAAGATTGCCTTCCCGAAACAGGAGGCCGCGGATGCCTGCGGCGCGCGCCGCATCCAAGTCGCGCGGCTGGTCTCCGATCAGGATGCTGCGGTCGGCCGCGACGGGAAATCGCTTCATCAGATCGATGAGCATGCCGGGCCCGGGCTTGCGCCGGTCGCTGTCGCGCCGGTAGCGCTCGATCACGCCCTCGGGATGGTCGGGACAGTACTCGAATGCATCGATACGCGCACCGACCGCGGCCAGCTCGTCGGCCATCCAGCGATGCAACGCCTCCACGTCGCGCTCCCCGTAGAAGCCGCGGGCGACGCCGGACTGGTTGGTGACGACGAAGGCGAAATAGCCAGCTTCGTTGACGAGCCTGACCGCCTCGCGCGCTCCGTCCATCCATTCGAACTTGTTCGCCTCGAACAAGTAGCCGGCGTCGTGATTGAGCACACCGTCGCGGTCGAAGAAGACGGCCGGGCGTGTCGAAGTCGTCATCATGGCGTACCGAAACAGGTGTTCTGCGGTCCTTGTTCACCGTTCGGGCGTCAACTTGTCAAGCAGATCGTCACCGTGCCGCTACCTCTCATCCGCGATCACCTTGCCGTCGTTCGGCAGCGCGCCAGGGCTGACCAGTTCGACGGCGCCGCCGAGCTTGGTCACGGCCCGCAGGCTGCCGGCGATCTCTTCGCGCAGCGCATCGCTCGATGCGCCCGTCTCGGCCTTCAGCGTCATCGCGTCGGCCTCATCCTGGCGGGTGACGACAAGGCGCAGTCGTCCGAGCGCGGGATGGCGCTTGCCGATCTCGGCGATCTGCTCGGGGCGGACGAACATGCCCTTGACCTTGGTGGTCTGGTCGGCGCGGCCCATCCAGCCCTTGATGCGCATATTGGTGCGCCCGCATGGGCTCGTGCCGGGCAGCGAAGCGGTGAGGTCGCCGAGCGCCAGCCGAATCCAGGGATGGTGCGGATCGAGCGAGGTCACCACGATCTCGCCGACGTCGCCCGGCGCCACCGGATCTCCGGTGCCAGGTTTGACGATCTCCACGATCAGATCCTCGTTGACGACCATGCCGTCGCGCGCCTCGGTCTCGAATGCGATGAGGCCAAGGTCGGCCGTGCCGAACGCCTGGTAGGCGTCGATGCCGCGCGCCTTGATCTCGGCCTGGAGGGAGGGCGGGAATGCTGCGCCCGAGACCAGCGCGCGCTTGATCGAGGAGACGTCGCGGCCCACGGTCACTGCGGCATCGAGCAGGATCTTCAGGAAATCAGGTGTGCCGCTGTAGCCGACGGGGCGGTAGGCCTCGATCAGCTCGAATTGCTGCTCGGTATTGCCGGGACCGGCGGGAATCACGGCGCAGCCGAGCGCGCGTGCGGAGGAATCGAAGATGAAGCCGCCGGGGGTGAGATGGTAGCTGAATGTGTTGAGCACGATGTCCTGGGGCCGGAACCCGGCGGCAAACAGGGCCCGGGCGCCGCGCCAGGGGTCGGCATGGCGTCCTTCCGGCTCGAAGATTGGGCCCGGGGAAGTGAACAGGCGTGCGAACGACCCAGGCGCCGCAGCGACGAAGCCGCCGAAGGGCTGGGAGGCCTTGTGCAGGGCCGGCAGTTCCGACTTGCGCAGCACCGGCAGGCGGGCCAGCGCCGCTCTGGAGGTCACCGAGGCCGGATCGATGCCCTTGAACCGCTCGGCATAGGCCGGTGCGGCCATGGCGCTGCTCAGCACGTCCGGCAGGCGGGCGAACAAATCGGCCTCGCGCGCGGCATGCTCGCGCGTCTCGAGGGCGTCGTAATGGGCGGTCATGGCAGATCTTTCCGGGTTGGCATCCGTTGCACGCAGCCGCTCGCATGGGTATCAGACGGCCATTGGCTGGGGGCCGAGAGGGCGCGATGGCGGACGAGAGCATCATTCCGGTGGAGGAGACGGCTGGCGTCGTCGCGCGCCTGAAGCGCCGCATGATCGAGGACGCGATCCCGCTGTGGTCGACCGTCGGCTGGGACCATCAGACGGGCGGTTTCATCGACCGCCTGCACCGTGACGGCACAGCTGACGTGGCCGCGCCGCGTCGCGTGTTCGTGCAGGCGCGGCAAATCTATTGCTACGCCAAGGCGGCGCAGATGGGGTGGTATCCGCAAGGCCGCGCCATTGCGCTGAAGGGACTCGAACACCTCTTGGCAAAAGCGAAGGCGCCCGACGGCAAGCCCGGCTATGTGCACCGGCTGACGCCTGATGGCGCGGTGCTGGATGCGCGGCGAGATGCCTACGATCACGCTTTCATCCTGTTTGCGCTGGCGACTGTCTATTCGCTCGACCAGGACGCGCAGGTCCGCGCCGAGATCGACGCGCTGCTTGCTTTCCTCGACGGCCATCTGCGCTCGCCGCACGGCGGCGTGCACGAAGGCCTGCCGGTCTCGCTGCCGCGCCGGCAGAACCCGCAGATGCATCTGTTCGAGGCGATGATCGCGTGTTTCGACGCAACTCACGATCTGTCGTTCCAGAACAGAGCCGGCGAATTCTTCGCGCTGTTCCTCGCCAATCTCTACGACAAGCGCAGCTGCGTGCTCGGGGAATATTTCGAGGAGGATTGGTCGAAGATCGAGCCGGTCAGCGTCGAGGCTGGTCACCAGGCGGAGTGGGTCTGGCTGCTGAAAGGGTTTGAGCGCATCACGGGCTGTCCGACCGGCCAGCGGCGCGCCGAGTTGCTTGCGACCGCGCTGCGCTATCGCGATGCGGCCACCGGCTGTCTCGTCGACGAGGGTGACAATGCCGGCAACATCCGTCGCCCGACGCGCCGGCTGTGGCCGCAAACCGAGATTGCGAAAGCGTGGATCGCGCAGGCCGAGTCCGGCGAGGCGGGCGCGGCGGAGGAAGCGCGCGCGGCGCTGGTGCGGCTCGAACGGCATTATCTCAGCCATCCCGTGCGGGGCGGCTGGTACGACCAGTTCGACGGCGACGGCAAATCGCTGATCGACACCATTCCTGCGTCTTCGTTCTATCATGTTCTCTGTGCGGTCACCGAAGCAGAGCAGGTGCTCGAAAGTTAAAGCCACCTTTTGCGCCGCTTGAAGCTCTTGAGGTTCTTGAAGCTCTTGCGCTGGTCGCCGGCGCCGCCAAGATAGAATTCCTTGACGTCCTCGTTGTCGCGCAATTCCTCGGCGGTGCCGTCGAGCACGACCTTGCCCTGCTCCATGATGTAGCCGTGGCTCGCCACCGACAGCGCGGCGCGCGCGTTCTGCTCGACCAAGAGGATGGTGACGCCGAGGTCGCGGTTGATCTTCTGGATGATGGAGAACACCTCCTTCACCAGCAGCGGCGACAGGCCCATCGACGGCTCGTCCATCAGGATCATCTTCGGGCGTGCCATCAGCGCGCGGCCGATGGCCAGCATCTGCTGCTCGCCGCCGGAGAGATAGCCGGCAAGGCCCGTGCGCTCTTTCAGGCGCGGGAAATAATTGAAGACCATGTCGAGATCGGCGTCGACCTCGCGGTCCCTGCGGGTGAAGGCGCCAAGCCTGAGGTTTTCCAGCGACGTCATGTCGGCGACGATGCGGCGGCCCTCCATCACCTGGAAAATGCCGCGGCGGACGATCTTGTCGGGATCGATGCCAGCGATGGGCTCGCCCTCGAACAGGATCTGGCCGCGCGTGACCTCGCCATCCTCGGTCTTGAGCAGACCCGAGATCGCTTTCAGCGTCGTCGACTTGCCGGCGCCGTTGGCCCCGAGCAGCGCCACGATCGCGCCCTTGGGCACGTCGAGGCTGAGGCCGCGCAGCACCAGGATGACGTCATCATAGACGACCTCGATGTTGCGCACGGCGAGGAGGGGCGGTGCGGGGACGATGCTGGGCGTGGGGCGCTCGATGTGAGCCGTTTCACTCATGGTCCGTTGCTTTCTCGGTGTCGTCACCCGCGAAGGCGGGTGACCCAGTATTCCAGAGACGCCTGAGGTTCCTCGAGAAGCCGCGGCGTACTGGATCCCCCGCTCCAGTGCGCAGTGCGCACAAGGCGGGGGATGACAGTCGTGGGTGTGGAGACGGCGAGGCTCACCACCCCAGCAATTCCGGCTTGCGCGGCAGCTCGACCGTCTTGACCTTTTCGAGCTTGATCGTGCCCTTGGCCATGAGGTCGTTGAGATCGGCATCGGTCGCGCCTGATATCTTGGTGCGATAGAGATCGACCTTCAGCGTGCCGCGATGGTCCTTGTCGGTCCAGGTCGAGGGATTGCAGACGCCTTCCATGCCTGCCGGCACCCAATCCTTCTTCTGATAAAAGCCCCTGGCGACGTTCTCGCCGGTGGCGCCGCCGTTCTTGGTGGCCCAGTCAAGTGCCTCCTTCATGTAGAGTGCCGAGCAGACCGCCGCGAGGTAGTGCACCGGGCGATAGACCTTGCCGGTGGGGTCCGACATCTTGGAAATCTCCATCAGCGTCTTCATGCCGGGCGCATCGCCGTTCCAGCTTACGGCGGTGCGCAGCGGGAAGATCACGCCATCGGCGGCGTCTCCGGCTGTCTTGGCGGCGTTCTCGTCCATGCCCCAGACATTGCCGAGAAACTGGATCTCGACGCCCGCGGTCTTGCAGGCCTTCATCACCGAGATGTTGGAGGCCGCGGTGTTGCCGAGATAGGCGTAGTTGGCGCCCGAGGATTTCAGGCTCAGGCACTGTGCGCTGTAGTCGCCCGGGGCGAGTGCGAACACCAGTGGCGGCAGCACCTCGAAGCCGAGCTCCTGTGCCATCGCTTCGCCGGCGGCCTTCGGCGCGTTCGGATAGGGGTGGTTGGCGCCCATGTGCACGAATTTCGGCTTGCCTGGCTTGCCCTTGGCCTTCCAGTCCTCGGCCGCCCACATCAGCATCGCGCGCAGCGAATCCGAATAGCTCGGGCCGTAGAAGAAATTGTAGGGCGCGGGCTTGGCCTTGCCGCTGGTGCCTTCGGGATCGGTCAGCGCCGCGGCATAAGAGCCCGACATGTCGGGGATCTTGTCCTGGGCGAGGAAACCGGTCAGCGCTTCGGTGTCGGCGGTGCCCCAGCCCATGATCGCGGCGACCTTGCCGTCCGGCGCCGACCACTTCTTGTAGAGCGCGATCGCGCGAGGCACCTGGTAGCCATAGTCGTTGGTGTCGAGGTTGACCTGCTTGCCGCCGATGCCGCCGTTCTTGTTGACCCAGGCGAAGGTGTCGGCGACGGCCTGTCCAAATGGCGTGCCGACGTCGGAGGTGCCGCCGGAATAATCGGCGAGATGCCCGATCGCGATCTGCGCCTGCGCGCCTGCGGAGTATGCGGCAATCGCGAGCGCGAGCGATGCGGTGCTCAAAAGAGACTTCATCTTCATGGGTTGGCTCCTCCTGTTTATTGTTTAAGTGAAGTTGCCCGTGCTCAATGCGAGAACGGGTAGAGTTTCCAGTACGCCTTGATCTGCCGCCAGCGATGCGCGAGCCCATCAGGCTCGAACATCAGGAATGCGATGATGATCATCCCGATCGCGATCTCGCGCAGGAAGGTGATGTTGTTGTTGAGCGACAGCGCCTTGTCGATCGCACCGCCCTTCAGGTGCAGGCTGATGAATTCCATGGATTCCGGCAGCAGCACCACGAAGGCAGTGCCCATCAGCGTGCCCATGATCGAGCCGGTGCCGCCGATGATGATCATGGCGAGGAACAGGATCGAGCGCTCGATGCCGAACCCTTCCTGGGAGACGACGAGCTGGTAGTGCGCGTAGAGCGCGCCGGCGATGCCGGCAAAGAAGGCGGCGAGGCCGAACGACAGCGTGCGGTATTTGGTGAGGTTGATGCCCATGATCTCGGCGGAGAGATAGTGGTCGCGGATCGCCACCAGCGCGCGGCCGTCGCGCGTGCGCATCAGATTGGTGACGAGGATGTAGCTCGCCAGCACATAGGCCAGCACGACGTAGAAATACTGCCTGTCGCCGCGCAGCGTGTAGCCCAGAATCGAGAACGGCTCGGCGCTCGCAGGCACCGAGCCGCCGGAAAACCATTCCGCGCGGGAGAAGAAGTCGAGCAGGATGTATTGCGCGGCCAGCGTCGCGATGACGAGGTAGAGTCCCTTCAATCGGGCCGCGGGGATGCCGAAGATCAACCCGACCGTTGCGGTGACGACACCGGCGAGCGGGATCGCGAAGAACACCGGAATGGGCGCGTTGTTGGAGAGATAGGCCGAGGTGAAGGCGCCGAGCAGGAAGAAGGCGGCATGCCCGATCGAGATCTGACCGGTGAAGCCGACCAGGATGTTGAGGCCCAGCGCCGCGATCGAGAAGATGCCGATCTGGATCAGGATGCTGAGCCAGTATCCACTGAGGACCTGCGGCACGAGGCAGAGCAGCAGCACGCCGAGAATCGCGAAGTTGCGGCTGGTCGTGGTCGGGAAGATCGTGGTGTCGGCCGCGTAGGAGGTGCGGAAATCACCAGCAGGGATGAGGGCAGGGCCGGCCATGGGTCAGATCCGCTCGATGTCGTGGGTGCCGAACAGGCCGTAAGGCTTGATCATCAGCACGATGATGAGGACGTAGAAGGGTGCGATCTCGTAGAGATTGCCCCAGTGCAGGTACTGGCTGTCGACATATTGCGCCACGTTCTCGAGCAGGCCGATGATGATGCCGCCGAGCACCGCGCCGCCGACGGAATCGAGCCCGCCGAGGATCGCCGCCGGAAACACTTTGATGCCGTAGGCGGCAAGGCCCGACGACACGCCGTTCACCACGGCGACGACGACCCCTGCGACCGCCGACACGGTGGCCGAAATCGCCCACGCCATCGCAAACACGCTCTTGACGGAAATGCCGAGCGACTGCGCGACTTGCTGATTGAACGCGGTGGCGCGCATGGCAAGGCCGTACTTCGAGGCGCGGAAGAACCAGGCCATGCCGATCATCATCGCGAGCGAGACGACGAGGCTCATGACATAGACGGTCTGGATCTGGAGGCCGAACAGTCCGACGGACTGGCTCTCGAACACCCGCGGGAACGGCTGCGGATTGACGCCGAACATCCATTTCAGCGTCGCCTGGAGCACGGTGGAGAGGCCGATCGTCACCATGATCACCGAGATGATCGGCTCGCCGATCATCGGTCGCAGGATCAGGACCTGGATCGCGATGCCGAACACGAACATGAACACCAGCGTGATCGGCATGCCGATCCAGAACGGCACCTGGTACTTGGCGAGCAGTGCCCAGCACACCCAGGCGCCGACCAGCAGCAATTCACCTTGCGCGAAATTGACGACCTGGGTCGCCTTGTAGATCAGCACGAACGACATCGCGACCACGCCATAGAGCGTGCCGACCACGAGACCATTGACCAGGAGCTGGATGAGGAAGGCGGTGTTCATGTTGATTCCGTGCTATCTTCGCCTCTCCCCGCCTGCGGGGAGAGGCCGACGCGCGGAACGCGCGGCGGGTGAGGGGGAGTCTCCGCATGCGCGGTGCTCAGCGATCGCAACTATCGGATCCTGCGGTTCTGGAACAACGACGTTTCGAGTAACTTGGCTGGCGTTCTCGAAACGATCATCACCTCCCTCGCGGAGGCTCCCCCTCACCCGGATCGCTGACGCGCTCCGGCCTCTCCCCGCAAGCGGGGAGAGGCGAAGACCAGCGGCAGTTTCGGCTGGCTGCATCACTCGGCGGCCTCCGCCAAGGGGCCATGCCCGCCGAGGTCCACCACGCGCAGCGTCGTTCGTACACGCTGCGTGGTGCCGTCCTGGAAGCGAATCACGGTGTCGACGGGGATGTCGGGATCGCCGCGGTAGATCGCGTCGATGATTTCGGCGTATTTCTCGTTGATGACGCCGCGGCGCACCTTTCTTGTGCGGGTGAGCTCGCCGTCGTCGGCATCCAGCTCCTTGTAGAGCAGCAGAAAGCGCGAGATGCGCTGCGCCGGCGGCAGCGTGGCGTTGACGGTCTCGACCTCCTTCTGGAGCAGGGCGTAGACCTCGGGGCGCGAGGCGAGGTCGCTGTAGGTGGTGAAGGAGAGGCGGTTTTTCTCCGCCCATTTCGAGATGATGGAATAGCGGATGCAGATCATTGCCGCGAGCGCGTCACGTCCGGCGCCCAGCACCACGGCCTCGGCGATATAGGGCGAGAACTTCAGCTTGTTCTCGATGAATTGCGGCGAGAAGCGCTCGCCGCGCGAGGTCTCGGCGAGATCCTTGATGCGGTCGATGACGACGAGCTGATGGTTTGCGTTGAAATAGCCGGCATCGCCCGACAGCATCCAGCCGTCCCTGATATCGGCCATGCTCGCTTCCGGGTTCTTGTAATAGCCGAGGAACATGTTGGGGTGCCGCACCACGATCTCGCCGACGCCGTGGACGTCGGCATTGTCGATGCGGATCTCGATAGTGTCGGCCATTGGCACGCCTGTCGTGTCGGGGTCGACCTTGCCTTCGGGATGCAGCGTGTAGGCGCCGAGCAATTCCGTCTGGCCGTAGAGCGTGCGCAGCGGCACGCCCATGGCCTGGAAGAACTTGAAGGTATCGGGCCCGAGGGCCGCGCCGCCGGTGGCCGCCGAGCGCAGGCGGGTGAAGCCGAGGCGGTCGCGCAGCGCGCGGAACAGGATCGCGTCGGCGAAGCCGGAGCGCTTGCCCTGTTCGAGCGCGGCAAGTCCGCTGTTCATGCCGATGTCGAACAGGCGCTGCTTGAATGGCGTCGCATCCATCACCTTGGCGCGGACATCGGCGGCGATCGATTCCCAGACCCTGGGGGCAAAGAGCACGAATGTCGGCGCGATCTCGCGCAGATCGTTCATCATCGTATCGGGCTCTTCGACGAAGTTGATCTTCATCCGGCAAAGCAGGCCTTTGCCGAGCACATAAACCTGCTCCATGATCCAGGGCAGCGGCAGCACCGAGACATATTCGTCGTCCGGCCCCTTCGGGTCGAAAGCGAGATAGGTCGCGCAATGGCCGAGCACGCGGCCGGCGGCGAGCATCGCGAGCTTTGGATGCGAGGTCGTGCCTGACGTCGTGCAGAGGATGGCGACGTCCTCGCCCTTGGTGGCATCGACCAGGCGATCGTAAAGCTCCGGCTCGCGGGTCGCGCGCGCGCGGCCGAGCTCGGCGAATTTCTCCGCCGACATCAGCCGCGGGTCGTCATATTTCCGCATGCCGCGCGGATCGGAATAGATGATGTGCTTGAGATCAGGCACGCGCTCGCCCAGCGCCAGCAGCTTGTCGACCTGCTCCTCGTCCTCGGCGAACACGAGCTGCGCCTCGCCGTAATTGAGGAGATAGGAGGCTTCTTCATCCAGCACGTCGCGATAGAGCCCCAGGCTCAATCCGCCGATCGCGTGGGTTGCTACTTCTGCTGCCACCCAATCCGGCCTGTTATCGCCGATGATGCCGATGACGTCGCCGCGACCAAGGCCGAGCTCAACCAGGCCGAGCGCGAAGTCGCGCACGCGGGTCTGGTAATTGTTCCAGGTGAAGGGGCGCCAGAGGCCGAGATCCTTTTCGCGCAGCGCAATCTCGTTGCCGTGCTCCCTGGCATTGAGCCGCAGCATCTTCGGATAAGTGTCGGCCTGGGCGACGCGCCCTGCGTAATCCATCATGCCGCGCTCTCCTGCGCCGGCGGCGCATCGTCGGGGTCGACCAGCACCTCGTCCTCTTCGCCGAGATAGGCGCGCTTGACGTGGGGATCGGCGAGCACCGCGGCGGGATCGCCCTCGGCGATCTTGCGGCCGAAATCCAGCACCATGACGCGGTGGGAGATATCCATCACCACGCCCATGTCGTGCTCGATCATCACCACCGTCATACCGAACTCCTCGTTGAGGTCGACGACGTAGCGGGCCATGTCCTCCTTCTCCTCGAAATTCATGCCGGCCATCGGCTCGTCGAGGAGGATGAGGCGCGGCTCCAGCGCCATGGCGCGGGCGAGCTCGACGCGCTTGCGCAGGCCGTAGGAGAGGGTGCCGGCAGTGGCCTTGCGCACCGACTGGAGATCGAGGAAGTCGATGATCTCCTCGACCTTGCGGCGGTGTTCGAGCTCTTCCCTGCGTGCGCCGGTCAGCCAGTACAGCGATCCGGTGAGGAAATTGTTCTTCAGCAGGTGATGGCGCCCGACCATGATGTTGTCGAGCACGCTCATATGGTGGAACAGCGCGAGATTCTGGAAGGTGCGGCCGATGCCGAGCTTGGGGCGCGCATTCGGGGTCAGGCCGGTGATGTCGCGGCCCTGGTAGAACAGCCGGCCTTCGGTCGGCTTATAGCGGCCGGAAATACAATTCACGATGGAGGTCTTGCCGGCGCCATTGGGGCCGATGATCGAGAACAGCTCGCCCTCGTTGATGGCGAAGCTGACGTCGGTCAGCGCGCGAACGCCGCCGAACCGCAAGGACACGCCGCGCACTTCGAGACTGGTAGCCACCAAACAAATCCCTCCCGGTGATGGCGCATTCTGCGGCGCTCTTCGTCGGTTCCTTCCAGGCGATCCTAGTACGGCTGTGTCGGTGAGGCCATGCAGCACATGGTCCTGACCGGAGCCGCACCGCCTTCGCCCCGTTTGGGATCAAAAGCCGCATCGCCCGAGGTGGTTCTCAATAGGGGAAAGCGCTATTTTGAAATGTCTCCGGCCTGACAATTCTGCGACAAAGTTTTTCGGACCGAGGCGGCCTTCATCTTTCGTCGGATGGGAGCCTGAACGATGATGTTGCGATGCAGCATAAGAACGGGGTGACGACACGGTGCGGCTGACTTCGGGATCATGATTTCAGAGGATCAACTGAGGCGCGTCGCCGCCTGGTCGCGCGAGCTCACGCCGGCGGAGATCGAGGTCGCCCGCGCCGGGATCACCGAGCGCTCCTATGGGACCGGCGAAACCGTGTTCATGCGCGGCGACAAGTTCGACTATTGGGCCGGCATGGTCAGCGGCCTCGCCCGCATGGGCGGCGTTTCGCGCGACGGCAAGGAGACGAGTCTTGCGGGGTTGACGGCCGGCGCCTGGTTCGGCGAGGGCAGCGTGCTCAAGAACGAGTTGCGCCGCTACGACGTGGTCGCGCTGCGCGACAGCCGAGTCGCGCTGATGGAACGTAGCGCCTTCATGTGGCTGTTCGAGAACAGCGTCGGCTTCAATCGCTTCCTGGTGCGCCAGCTCAACGAGCGGCTCGGCCAGTTCATCGGCATGCTCGAGGTCAACCGCACGCTGGACGCCACCGCGCGCCTTGCCCGCAGCATCGCCTCGCTGTTCAACCCGATCCTCTATCCGGAATCGACCGCGCATCTGGAGATCACGCAAGAAGAGATCGGAGCGCTCTCCGGCATGTCCAGGCAGAACGCCAACCGCGCATTGAACCTGCTCGAGAAGGAGGGGCTGCTGCGGCTCGAATATGGCGGCGTCACAATCCTCGATGTCGAGCGGCTGCGCGGATATGGGGATTAACGCGCATTGGAGTGGGTAGACCGGTCGCCCGCTTGCTCTTCCGCCCCGGCGGGACCATTCTGGACCACATCGTGGGCCATTCAGTATGGCTCATCAAATCGTGCGATCGCGGCTTCCGCGAGGTCTTGAGCCATGACGTGCTCGGGTTGCGGTTTCGAGGTCCAGGCCGGCTTTGCCTTCTGCCCGAAGTGCGGCACGAAGCAGCCGAACGCATGCCCTGGCTGCGGCTTTCCATGCGCGCCGGATTTCGCCTATTGCCCGAAGTGCGGCGTCCTCGTCTGTGAGGTCTCCACGGGCAGCGGGCAGGCATCGGCGCGGACGAGCCCGAGGACGGTGCCGATCCGGTCCTCCTCGCCACCGCTCGCGCCGACGGCCGAAGCTCAAGCCGCATTTCGACCTCTCTCGGGCGAGGTCGAGAGCGAAGCAAACCGCCGCACCATCACCGTGCTGTTTGCCGATCTCAGCGGCTTTACTGCGATGAGCGAGCGGCTCGATCCGGAGGTTATGCAGACCCTTCAGAACGAATTGTTCGAGGAGTTGACGGCCGCGGTGCAAGGCTTCGGCGGCTTCGTGGACAAATTCATCGGCGATGCGCTGCTTGCTCTGTTTGGTGCACCGGCCGCACACGAGGACGACCCGGAGCGGGCGGTCCGCGCTGCCCTCGATATGATCGGCCGGACGGCGCGTCTCAGCGAACGCGCAAAGGCATATGCCGGCTCACCCCTGCTGCTCCATGTCGGCATCAACACCGGGCACGTCGTCGCGGGCGGGCTCGGTGTGGGCGCTGCCAAATCCTATTCGGTGACCGGCGACACCGTGAATACCGCCCAGCGACTGCAGTCGATGGCGGCGCCGGGCGAGGTGCTGGTCGGCCCGTTGACCCACCGCCTGACGCGGCACGCCTTCTCCTACGACTCGCTTGGCGAGGTCTCGCTCAAGGGCAGGATGGGCAGCGTTCTGATCCATCGTCTGAAGGAGCCGCTCGAGACGCCGCGTGCGGCACGAGGCCTCGACGCGCTGGGCCTCAATGCGCCGGTGATCGGCCGCGACGCAGAGCTTGCGCGCATGATCGGCTGCCTTGATCTGGCGTGCGGCGGCGCGGCTCAACTGGTGCGCCTGGTCGGCGAAGCCGGCATCGGGAAAACCCGCCTGGTCAGCGAATTCGTAGCCCGCATCCGCGATGACGATCGCTTCGCAGGCGTGGCGATCCGGCAGGCGGCCTGCTCGCCGCTCGGCGAACAATCCTATGGCGCGCTCGCCGCGGTGCTGCGCAGCGCCTATGGCATCGCGCAGAAGGCCGGCGCTGCGGAGGCAGAGGCGAAAGTCGCCGAAGCGCTGTCGGAGCTTGGTCTCGCGACGGACGAGGCCGACCGTCTGATGCCCCTCTATCTGCACGTGCTCGGCCTCGGCGACCCCAGTGCCGTGCTGAGGCACGTCGAGCCCGAACAGCTCCGCCGGCAGATATTCTTCGCGATCCGCACCATCTTTGAACGCCGCCTGGCACGGTCGCCGCTGCTGATCGTCGTCGAGGACCTGCACTGGGCCGACGCGGTGTCCCTTGAAGCGTTGCGGTTCCTGATGGACCGTTTGGAGCGGACGCGGCTGATGCTGCTGTTCACGCATCGGCCGGTGCTGGAACTGGACCAGTTCGGTTCGAGCAAAATCAGTCACGCAACGCTTCGGCTACCCCAACTTGGCGAGGTCGACGGACAAAGATTGCTCGCGGCCTATTTCATTCACGGTTGGCGTGAACCGCCGAGACGCCTGTTCAGTCGTATCCTCGATCGCGCCGGCGGCAATCCGCTTTTCCTCGAGGAGATCATCCGCGGCCTGATCGAAGCCGGCGCCCTGGAGCGTGACGGCGCGCTATGGCGGGTGAAGTCGGATGAAGCCGCCGCGGACATTCCGGCGAGCATCCAGGCTTTGTTGCTAGCGCGCCTCGACCGCTTGCCGCACCAGGTGCGCCGCCTGGCACAGGAGGCAGCGGTGATCGGTCCGCGCTTTGATGCGGCTGTTCTCGGCGCTGCGGCAACCGA
The DNA here is from genome assembly GCF_019455395.1 of Bradyrhizobium sp. BR 10261. Classification (NCBI taxonomy): domain Bacteria; kingdom Pseudomonadati; phylum Pseudomonadota; class Alphaproteobacteria; order Hyphomicrobiales; family Nitrobacteraceae; genus Bradyrhizobium; species Bradyrhizobium sp. BR 10261. The sequence continues at coordinate 228,308 of NZ_JACOFQ010000010.1, read as the reverse complement.
TCCGGCTAGGGTTGATGCAGGGCTCGAACTTCTGTGCGAGGTTGAGATCATCGAGGAGATCGCGGGCTCGAACTCGATTTCCCTGCGGACCTACCGCTTTACGCAAACCATGCTTCAGGATGTGATTTATCAAAACCTGCTCCTGCAGCGCCGGATCGAGCTTCATGAACGGATTGGTGCCGCGCTGGAGCGGCTTTATGGTGTTGAGCCGGAGCGCCTCGAAGATCTCATACTGCTCGGACATCACTTCAGTCTGAGCGCGAGCAGGCCGAAAGGCGCGCGCTATCTGCGCGCTGCCGGCGATCGCGCACGCGCAAGCTACGCCAATGACGATGCCCTTCGATTCTACCAGCAGTCGCTCGAGGTACTGTCGGCCGGCAGCGAATGGGAGCCGGAACGCCTCGTCCTGCACGAGCGCATTGCCGACCTCTGTCGCGTGGCTGGCCGCCGAAGCATGGCCGAGGAGCATTATCGATGCGCGCTGGAGCGATACCGCGCGGCAGAGGACCGCGTCGGCGAGGCGCGAATTCTACGCAATCTCGGCCGATTGTTGTGGGACGCCGGCAAGCGCGTCAACGCGGAGGCGCACTATGCCGAGGCGGCAGAGCGGCTTGCGGGGGTCGACGCGCCGATCGAGTGGGCACACCTCCTGCAGGAGCGCGGCCGTCTCGCGTTTCGCGTGGGTGATCACGTCGCTGCCGCGCGATGGGCCGACGAGGCGCTCGGCTACGCGCGCTCTGTGTCGGTGGACGCGGACGGTCAGGCCGGCATCGAGGCGGCGCGCGCCATTGCGGAGGCGCTCAACACCAAAGGGGTTGCGCTGGCGCGGCTTGGGCGACACCAGGATGCAGTCCATGAGGTGGAGCAAAGTGTCGCGTCTGCCGAAGCCGCCGGCCTCCTCAACGTGGCGTGCCGCGGCTACACCAACCTCGGAGTGCTCTACACCATCATCGACCCGGCGCAAGCCATCGACGTATGCCGGCGTGGGCTCGATGTCGCTCATCGCATCGGCGATCTCGGCTTCCAGGCGCGCCTTCTCGCCAACTTTTCCGTCGCCTGTTGCACTTTCACGGACAGATGCACCGATGAGGGGGTGCCGGCTGCCGAAAAGGCGATCGAGATCGACCGTGCGCTCGATCAGCGCGAGCATCTCCCGGTACCCTTGATCGTGCTCGGGCAGATCCATCAATGCCATTTCCGGCCTGACCTTGCCGTGCGCTGCTACCACGAGGCCATCGAGGTCGCGAGTGAGACCGGTGAGCCGCAGCAGCTTTTTCCATGCTATGATGGTCTTGCGACTTTGAATCTTGATCGAGGCGACCTGCCGGAGGCCGAGCGTTATTTCGCGCTGGCCCATGATGTCTGTGAGCGGCATGGGCTCGATCCTGCTGGGCTGATCGTACTGCCGTTTCTTGACTAGCCAATGTGAGGGAGTTCAACCATGTCAGATCGTCATGTCGATGGACCGCTTCAACCGGGTGATCGCGCACCAAACGTCGTGCTGGAGGCCATCACACGCGAAGGGAAGATCGCACTCGAGGATTACCGCGGGCAACGTCCGATATTGGTCGGCTTGTTTCGGGGCCTGCACTGCCCATTCTGCCGGCGCCACATCGCGGCGCAGGCCCAACTCGACGGCGCGCTGCGCGGAAGGGGCATTGAAAGTCTCACGATCGTCAATACGCCGGCCGACCGGGCGCGGCTCTACTTCCGCTATCATCCCCTGCCGAACTTGCTCGCTGCCTCCGACCCCGAGAGGGTCTCGCATCGTGCGTTCGGTTTGCCCAATCTCGAGTTCACGGAGAACGAGACCGATTGGCCGCGCAAGGTCGGCATGGATGTGCTCATGAGCATGCCACCAGTCGATATGCCCGGCGAATTGCCTGGTCCGATGGCGCGTCCGGCGGCCGCCGAGTACCTCAACAACAAGGACGGCTATGAGATGACCGAAGCCGACCAGCGCATGGCGGCAGGCGGCACAGGCCAACTGTTCGGCCAATTCCTGCTCGATCGGGAAGGGATCGTGCGCTGGACCTTCACCGAGGTTCCGGATGGCGGCCGGCGCATGTTCGGAGCGCCGAGCCATCAGGAGCTGATGTCGGCCGCCTCGCAGGTGGCAAGCTAGGCAAGGAAGATCAGCTCGCCGTCCTCGGCTGCCTTTCCGCCAACGCCGCCGCCATCGCCGAGATCAGCGGGCGCATGAAGAAGGCTTCGTCGGCCGGCGAAACGTCGGTGCGCAAACCATGCGCGGCGAGTTCGCCGGAGACGGCCGGTCCGACTGAGGCGATCAATGTCCGCTCAAGCCCCGCGCGCAGCTTCGCTTCGCTGCCATGCGCCTTGGCCGCCTCGATCAGCCGGCGGACCTGGCCAAGATTTGTCAGCGCGATGGAGTCGATGCGCCCCTCCGCCATCTCGTCGATGGCGGCGACGATATTGGCGTTCGCGGCTTTGGAGTCGTAGACGTAAGGCAGCACCGTATCGACCTCCGCACCTTGCGCCGCGAGTGCGCCGGTCAGCGCGCTGTGGTCCTTGTCCGGATAGAGCTGGAGGCCGAGGCGGTGCCCCTTCAAGTCGAGCTTGCCCAGCATCTCGATCACGCCTTCGGTGGTCGGCTTCTCGGTGGTCTGCTGCGCCTCGAGCGCGATTTCACGCAGCGCCTTGCCGGGTTTCGGCCCGCGGGTAAATTTTCGCGTTTTGGCCAGTGCCGCGACAAAGTCTTGGTCGAGCCCGCGCGTGCGCGCGAGCTTCATGATCCGCCGCAGGCCTTCACCGGTCATCAGCACGAGGTCGTCAAACGGCTTGTCGATGGCGCGGCGGATCCAGGCTTCGACCGGGGCCGGGTCCGGCGCATCCTGAATGGTGAACATGGGGCATTGCACGACCTCGGCGCCCTGCTCGGCCAGGAGCTTCGAGAACTGCGCCTCCTCGCGGGTCTCCAGGATCAGGATGCGGGTGCCGTTCAAGCGGTCGGCCATGGGCGTGCTCCGGTCAGTCCAATATCGCAATCGTCCGTTCATCCTGACTCCGTCGTCGGGATTGGCGCAAGGCCAGCCACAGTGCTAGAGCAGGGCGCAAATCGCGGGTCGTTCCGCGCCGCTGCCCAATCTTTCGTCAAGAGCCATCTCTTCAACAGCCATCTCTTTAACAGCCATGCCCGATCATCAATACGTTCTGACCCTGTCCTGCCCGGATCGTCCCGGCATCGTCTCGGCGGTGTCGACCTTCCTGGCGAACTCCGGACAGAACATTCTCGACGCCCAGCAGTTCGACGACGTCGAGACCAAGAAATTCTTCATGCGCGTGGTGTTCACCGCGGCTGATCTCGCCGTGGAACTGGCGGCGCTGCAGACCGGCTTTGCCGCGATCGCCGAGCGTTTCGGCATGGAGTGGCAGATGCGCGACCGCGCCGCGCATCGCAAGGTGATGCTGCTGGTGTCAAAGTCCGACCATTGCCTGGTCGACATCCTCTACCGCTGGCGCACCGGCGAATTGCCGATGAGCCTGGTCGCGATCGTCTCCAACCACCCGCGTGAGGTCTATGCCGGGCTCGATTTCGGCGAGATACCGTTCCATTATCTGCCAGTCACCAAGGAGACCAAGCGCGAGCAGGAGGCTCAGATCCTCGATCTCGCCGCCAGGACCGGGACCGATCTCGTGGTGCTCGCCCGCTACATGCAGATCCTGTCGGATGATCTGTCGGCAAAACTGTCCGGACGCTGCATCAACATCCATCACTCGTTCCTGCCGGGCTTCAAGGGCGCCAAGCCCTATCACCAGGCCCATGAGCGCGGCGTTAAGCTGATCGGCGCCACCGCCCATTACGTCACGCGCGATCTCGACGAAGGCCCGATCATCGACCAGGACGTCGAGCGCATCAGTCATCGCGACACGCCTGAGGATCTCGTTCGCAAAGGCCGCGACATCGAACGCCGCGTGCTCGCGCGCGCAATCCGCTATCACCTCGACGACCGCGTCATCCTCAACGGCCGCAAGACCGTGGTGTTCGTGGATTAGCGAATGGTGAGTGGCGATTAGGCGAATAGAAAAGGGGGCATATTCGCCACCTCAGTGCACCGCCTCGCCCGACGTGGATCCGGTCGCGCCCTTCTGCGCCTGCTCTTCCTTGTCGCGATCCGCCGCCGGCATCAGCCGCTTGCGCTCGCGTTCCTTCATGTAGGCGTCGTATTGCGGCGTGCCCGGCCGGGGCGGGGCATCCGCCGGCAGGCCGCCGGCCCATTGCGGGATGTAGTCGCCCATGCCGGCCGAGAGCTTTTCGTTGACCGTGCCGCAGCCGGACAGGCCCGCGGCGAGCGCGAGCAGGGAGACGATGAAACGGAAACGTCTGGACATGGTCGGGTGCAGCAATCGGGACGAGGGACCGGGCGCCGGACGAGCGGCGCTGTCGGAACGGTAGCCTTCAACAAGGTAAAATAGGCTTATTCGAGATAGGTATAAAAATACCTTGATGATATCGGCGGATCGGGTCTCCCCGATGTCCGGATTCTGCAAATGAAAGACGAAATTCTCCATCCACGCCGACGGACGCATTCCTAGACTGCAGCCGTCGGCTCGCGACAATCTGCTTGGCTGGCGCGAGGGCTTTTTCGTTGACAGCTCCATTTCATTTGTACAATCGTACAAATGAAATGGAGCGAACTCGGGGGCTCGGGTTACCTGACGTAACCGCGACATCGCTTCCAATCTTGGTTAACCGAACGCGCGGGCATTGCGCCGAATGGTCGCCAAACGTCCGATTGACAATGACGGCCCGAAAGACGCCATGTGGCGCGCGATATCGCGCATGCGCGGGTCAAAGTGAGGCAAGGATCGGGGCACTCGGTCCACCGCGGGAATGAAGGGGAGGGACATCTGATGTTCGAACACAAGACGTTTTCTCGGGCGGCTGCCATTGCCGCCATCGCGGGCCTTGCGGGCCTCTCACCGGCCAAGGCGGAAGACACCGTCAAGATCGGCCTGATCCTGCCGATGACCGGCGGCCAGGCCTCGACCGGCAAGCAGATCGAGAACGCGATCAAGCTCTACATGCAGCAGAACGGCGAAACCGTCGCCGGCAAGAAGGTCGAGATCATCGTCAAGGACGATGCGGCGATCCCGGACAAGACCAAGACCGCCGCGCAGGAGCTGATCGTCAACGACAAGGTCAACTTGATCGCCGGCTTCGGCGTCACGCCGGCGGCGCTCGCCGCAGCGCCGCTTGCCACGCAAGCGAAGATTCCGGAAATCGTGATGGCAGCGGGCACCTCCATCATCACCGAGCGCTCGCCCTATATCGTGCGCACCAGCTTCACGCTGGCGCAGTCCTCCACCATCATCGGCGACTGGGCGGTGCAGAACGGCATCAAGAAGGTGGCGACGCTGACCTCCGACTACGCGCCGGGCAACGATGCGCTCAACTTCTTCAAGCAGAATTTCACTGCCGGTGGCGGCGAGGTGGTCGAAGAGGTCAAGGTCCCCCTGCAAAATCCTGATTTCGCGCCGTTCCTCCAGCGCATGAAGGATGCCAAGCCCGACGCGATCTTCGTGTTCGTGCCGGCGGGCCAGGGCGGCAATTTCATGAAGCAATATGCCGAGCGCGGCCTCGACAAGGCCGGCATCAAGGTGATCGGGCCGGGCGATGTCACCGACGACGATCTCCTCAACAACATGGGCGACGCCGTGATCGGCACCGTGACCGCACATCTCTATTCCGCGGCCCATCCCTCGCAGATGAACAAGGACTTCGTGGCGGCGTACAAGAAGGCCTTCAACAGCCGTCCCGGCTTCATGGCGGTCAGCGGCTATGACGGCATTCACCTGATCTACGAGGCACTGAAGAAGACGGGTGGCGACACCGACGGCACCAAGCTGGTCGAGGCCATGAAGGGCCAGAAATGGGAGAGCCCGCGCGGCCCGATCTCGATCGATCCGGAGACCCGCGACATCGTCCAGAATATCTATATCCGCAGGGTCGCAAGGTCGAAGTCTGACGGCGAGCTCTACAATGTCGAGTTCCAGGTCTTCGAGGCCGTCAAGGATCTCGGCAAGACCAAGAAGTGACCCGCGAAGCGGGTCATCCCGGGGCGACATCAGGATCGATCCAGTCTCGATGACCTCAATCCTCACCAACCTGTTCGATGGCGTGGCCTACGGCATGCTGCTGTTCGTGCTCGCCTGCGGGCTTGCGGTCACGCTGGGCCTGATGAACTTCGTCAATCTCGCCCATGGCGCCTTCGCCATGGCCGGCGGTTATGTCTGCATGCTGCTGGTGAACCAGCACGGCTGGCCGTTCTTCGCGGCCCTGCCGCTCGCCTTCGTCTCGTCCGCGGTGATCGGCATCGTGCTCGAGCGCACGCTCTATCGCCACCTCTATGCGCGTGGCCATCTCGACCAGGTGCTGTTCACGATTGGATTGACGTTCATGTCGGTCGCGGCCGTGGACTACATCCAGGGCTCCTCGCGCGTCTTCATCAACCTGCCGGCTGCCCTGCAAGGTCAGTTCGACGTGTTCGGCGTCGGCATCGGCCGCTACCGGCTGATGATCATCGTGATCTGCGGCCTGCTCACCATCGGTCTGCAGATGGTGCTGGCCAAGACGCGTTTCGGCAGCCGTCTGCGCGCCGCCGTCGATGATCCCCGTGCCGCGAGCGGCCTCGGCATCAACGTGCCGCAGGTGTTCGCCTTCACCTTTGCATTCGGCTGCGGGCTTGCCGGCCTTGGCGGCGCGCTCAGCGCCGAGATCCTCGGCCTCGATCCATATTTCCCGCTGAAATTCATGATCTACTTCCTGATCGTGGTCACCGTCGGCGGCTCCTCCTCGATAACAGGCCCGTTCCTGGCCTCGCTGCTGCTCGGCATTGGCGACGTCGCCGGCAAATATTACGTGCCGAAGATGGGACCCTTCGTGATCTACACCATGATGATCGTGATCCTGATCTGGCGACCGAACGGCCTGTTCGGCCGCACGGCCGCACGTTGAGCTTGCCGATGAGCGCTTCGTCCGACGTCGGTTATCACGCCCAGCGGCAGGCGCGCTGGCACTATGGCGAGGCCGTCTTCTGGCTCGTCGTGCTCGCCTGCGGCTTTCTGTTTCCCTCGCGTTATCTGATCATGACCGACATCCTGCGGCTGGCGCTGTTTGCGATCTCGCTCGATCTCATCCTCGGCTATGCCGGCATCGTCTCGCTCGGCCACGCCGCCTTCTTCGGCGTCGGCGCCTATGCCGCAGGACTTCTTGCGCTTCATGGCATCATCAACGAGCCGGTGCTGGCGCTGATCGCGGCGGGACTTGCCGCGATGGTGCTCGGCTTTGCCACAAGCTTTCTGGTGATCCGCGGCGTCGACTTGACGCGCCTGATGGTGACGCTCGGCATCGCGCTGCTGCTGGAGGCGCTCGCCGAACGCTTCTCCAACATCACCGGCGGCACCGACGGCCTTCAAGGTATCGAGATGCAGCCGATCCTCGGCGAGATCCCGTTCGACATGTTCGGCAAGGCCGGCTTCTTCTATTCGCTGGCCGTGCTGTTCGTGCTGTTCCTGCTGGCCCGGCGCATCGTGCATTCGCCGTTCGGCCTGTCGCTGCGCGCGATCAAGAACAACCCGCTGCGTGCGGCTGCCATCGGCATCCCCGTCAACCGCCGCCTGATCGCGATCTATACGCTTGCGGCGTTCTACGCCGGCATTGCGGGCGCGCTGTTCACCCAGACCACCGCGATCGCCTCGCTCGACGTATTCGCCTTCGACCGCTCCGCCGACCTGATGCTGGTGCTCGTCATCGGCGGCACCGGCTATCTCTATGGCGGGCTGATCGGCGCCGTGATCTTCCGCATGCTCCAGGAAGTGTTCTCCACCATCACCCCGCAATATTGGCAGTTCTGGATCGGGCTCGTTCTGGTCGTGATCGTGCTGGTCGGCCGCCAGCGACTGCACTATGGCGTGCTGTTCCTGCCCAATCTGCTGATCAAGCAGATTGCAGGACGCAAGGCGGTCGTGACAGTGCCGGAGAGCGACGCATGACCATCGCGCTCGAAACCCGAAACCTCGAAAAGACCTTTGGCGGTCTGCGCGTCACCCGCGACCTCTCGCTCAGGATCGAGCAGGGCGCTCGCCATGCGCTGATCGGGCCGAACGGCGCCGGCAAGACCACGGTGATCAACCAGCTCACCGGCGTGCTCAAGCCGAATTCGGGTCGCATCCTGCTCGAAGGCCAGGACATCACCGATCTGCCGGTGCACAAGCGCGTGCTGCGCGGCCTGTCGCGCACCTTCCAGATCAACCAGCTCTATCCCGATCTCACCCCGCTCGAGACCATCGGCCTTGCCGTCTCCGAGCGCCTCGGCCATGGCGGCGACTGGTGGCGGCGCATGGGCACGCGTAGCGACGTCAACGGCGAGATCGCCGATCTCCTGAGGCGCTTCCATCTGCTCGATGCCATGAACGAGCAGACCGTAAAGCTGCCCTACGGCAAGCAGCGCCTGCTCGAGATCGCGGTCGCGATCGCTGCCAAGCCGCGCGTGCTGCTGCTCGACGAGCCCGCAGCCGGCGTGCCGGAGAGCGAGCGCCATGACATTCTCGCTGTTGTCGGCAGCCTGCCGCGCGACGTCACGGTGCTGCTGATCGAGCACGACATGGACCTCGTGTTCTCGTTTGCCGACCGCATCTCGGTGCTGGTCTCCGGCGCGCTGCTGACCGAAGGGGCGCCCGAGCAAGTCGCGCGCGATCCGCAGGTGAAGGCGGTCTATCTCGGCGAGGAGGCGGTCAATGTCTGACCTGCTCGCAATCGACCAGCTTCGCGCCGGCTATGGCGAGGCGGTGGTGCTGCCCAACATGTCGCTGCGTCTCGCCGAGGGACAGGTGCTGGCGCTGCTGGGACGTAATGGCACCGGCAAGACCACGCTGATCAACTCCATCGTCGGCGTCACCCGTCGCTTCTCGGGTACCGTTGGTCTCGCCGGCACGGACGTCACGAGCTTGCGACCCGACCAGCGGGCGCGGGCCGGCATCGGCTGGGTGCCGCAGGAGCGCAACATCTTCCGCTCGCTGACGGTGGAGGAGAACATGACCGCGGTGGCGCAGCCCGGTCCCTGGACCGTCGAGAAGGTCTACGAGATGTTCCCGCGGCTGAAGGAACGCCGCAGCAATTTCGGCAACCAGCTCTCCGGCGGCGAGCAGCAGATGCTGGCGATCGGCCGCGCGCTGACCCTCAACCCGAAGGTCCTGCTGCTGGACGAGCCGACCGAGGGTCTCGCCCCCATCATCGTCGAGGAGCTGCTGAAGGCGATCGGGACCATCACCCGGGGCGGCGGCATCTGCTCGATCATCGTCGAGCAGAACGCGCAAAAGATTCTGGGGCTCGCCGACCGTGTTGTGATATTGGAGCGCGGAACGATCGTCCACGACGCCCCGAGCGCCGCGCTGAAGGCCGACCCGTCGGTCCTGGAGCGTCACCTCGGTGTCGCAGGGGCGGCGGCCCACTAGAAAATCCTCGGGAGTTCAAGAATGCAGCGAACCAAAGCCCCCTTCCGTGCCGACGAGGTCGGCAGCCTTCTGCGCCCTGCCAAGATCAAGGACGCACGCGCGAAACTCGAGAAGGGCGAGATCTCGACCGACGATCTGCGCAAGATCGAGGACATGGAGATCGAGAAGGTCGTGCACAAGCAGGCCTCGATCGGCCTCAAGCTCGCGACCGACGGCGAATTCCGCCGCTCCTGGTGGCATTTCGACTTCCTGGCCAAGCTCACCGGCTGCGAGCTGTTCCACCCCGATACCGGCATCCAGTTCGCGGGCGTGCAGACCCGTCACGACGCGGTGCGGGTGATCAACAAGCTCGATTTCCCCGACAATCACCCGATGCTCGACCATTTCCGCTTCCTGAAGAAGGTCGCCGACCAGGCCCACGTCACCGCCAAGATGACGATCCCCTCGCCAGCCGTGCTGCACTTCCGCGGCGGGCGCAAGTCGATCTCCAAGGACGTCTATCCCGACCTCGAGCCCTTCTACGAGGATCTCGGCAAGACCTACCGCAAGGCCGTGAAGGCATTTTACGACGCGGGCTGCCGCTATCTGCAGTTCGACGACACCGTCTGGGCTTATCTCTGCTCGCAGGACGAATTGCAGAAGGCGCGTGAGCGCGGCGACAATCCGGACGGTCTCCAGCAGATCTACGCCCGCATCATCAACTATGCGCTGGCCGAGAAGCCAGCCGACATGGTGGTGACGACGCATGTCTGCCGCGGCAATTTCCGCTCGACCTGGATTTCTTCGGGTGGCTACGAGCCCGTGGCAGAGACCTTGCTCGCAGGCACCAATTACGACGGCTACTTCCTCGAATACGACAGCGACCGCGCCGGCGGCTTCGAGCCGCTGCGCTTCCTGCCCAGGGGCAACAAGGTCGTCGTGGTCGGCGTCATCACCTCGAAGTTCGGCGAGCTCGAGAAAAAGGACGACATCAAGCGTCGTCTTGAAGAGGCCGCCAAGTTCGCGCCGCTGGAGCAGCTCGCGCTGTCGCCGCAGTGCGGCTTTGCCTCGACCGAAGAGGGCAACATCCTCTCCGAGGAAGAGCAGTGGGCCAAGCTGAGCCTTGCGGTGGAGATCGCGAAGGAAGTGTGGGGCACCTGAGCCTCTAGCGTCGAGCGCGCGAGTGGAGCGAAGCCTCACTACACACTCACTGTCATTCCCCGCGTAGGCGGGGAATCCAGTACGCCGCGGCCTATCGATTCAATCACAACTGTCTCGGAGTACTGGATCGCCCGGTCGAGCCGGGCGATGACAGCTGAGTGTTGGGCGAATAGCCCCACATTCAACGTCAGCCCGCGCGTCGTCACTTCTCCGCCAGATAGACCTCGCCGAGCAGCGACGAGTTCGACCACGGCACCTGCTTGTTCTTCGTGGCCGACACCACTTCGGCCCGCACCCGCGTCAGCATCTGCTGCACTTCGAGGCCCGGCGTGCCGATATGGCGGGACAGCGCGGCGGAGAAGGGCGAGTTGGCGCCTTCGCCATCGAGCGCGACCTGGCCGGGCGCGGTCGCGAATGCGATCAGCGTGCCAGCCCCCAGCGTCGCACCTGATCCGAGACTGGACGGTGCGGCGAGGCCCGACGCGCCCTCGATGCCGCGACTGCTGCCGGCGCTTGCGACTTGCTGCGCCATCGGGTTGTTGCGGCAGGCGTCGAAGATCAAAATGTTGGTGCGAACCTGGTCGTCCAGACCCGCCATGATCGTGTCCATGTCGATCATGGCCTCGGTCATGCTGCTGCCTGGCTTCAGCGCGACATCGACGGGAATGAGATAGTTGCGGCCGTCGATCTGCACGCCATGGCCGGCATAGTAGACGAGGGCCACCTGCGCCCGTGCGGCCTCGCGCAGGAAGTCGCGCGTCATCTTCTGCATCGCGGCGCGGTCGAGGTCGACGCCCTCCGATACCGTGAAGCCGATGTCGCGCAGGCTCTTTGCGACCGCGCGCGCGTCGTTGGGCGGATTGGGCAGCGCCTTCACATGGGCATAGGCCCCGTTGCCGACGACGAGCGCCATGCGGCTGCCGCGAACGGCCGGTGCAGGCGAGGGCGCAGGAGACGGTGCAGGTGCCGCGCCCGTCTGCTGCGGGGCTGGCGCTGCCGCCGGTTGCGTCGCCGGCGGTGGCGCATCGCGCGGCATCGGCGCGGCTGCGTCGCTCACCAGCGACAGCCGCACCTTTGCGGTCGCCTGGACCGCCTTGCTGCCGGCGTCGGAGGCCGTGATCGCCAGTGACGCGTTGTAGTCTTCGCGGGCATGCGCGTAGTCGCCCTTGGCCTCATAGGCGAGCGCGCGATGGGCATAGCCGGAGATCAGCACGCTGTTCGGCGGCGTCATGATGTTGGCTGGGGGCTTGTCCTTGGCTAGCCGGATCGCCTCGCTGCCATCGGCGATCGCGCGATCGAGATCGCCCCTGGCGCGCCAGATCGCGGTGCGCTGGATCAGCGGCTGCGGCAGCGTCGGGTCGATCCGGATCGCCTGATTGAGGTCGGCGAGCGCGCCGTCCAGATCGCCGAGCGCCTCCTTGGAGATGCCGCGATTCTGGAATGAGAACGCCGATCTGGGATCCGCCTTGATCGCCATGTCGTAGTCGGCGATCGCCTTGGTGTAGTCGCCCTTGCCGCGCCAGGCATTGCCGCGGTTGTGGAAGATGATGCCACTTGGCGGGCCGAGCTTTAGCGCATCATCGAAATCGGCGATCGCGATGTCGTAGTCGCCCTTGTCGAAATAGGCCGAGCCCCTGAGATTGTAGACCGCCTGGCCCGGCTGCAGCCGGATCGCCTCGGTGGTGTCGGCAATGACCTTGGCGTAGTCGCCTTTCTTGTTCCAGCCCACCGCGCGCCAGAAATAGACGGTCGCGAGCTGCCCGCCCTTGAAGACCTTCAGGGCGATGATCTTGGTGCAGGCGTCGACCATCTGGTCCGCCGGCGTGGTCTCGGTGGTGCAGAGCGGCCCCAGCTGGCTGCGCGACTGGCCGAGCAGGGCGCCGACCAAAGGGTCGCGGCGAGCAAAGCGAGCACGACGAGCAGGCGGCTCATGGGGGGTCCTCGAGGAGACGTGCTTGTTTGTTGTCTGGCGGCAGGTCGGGGTTCACGCACGTGTCATCGGCTGTGGGGGTAACGCAGGCGGTGGTATTCCCTCGGTGGGCAGAATTTGCTACGGGGTTGGTCCCAATTTTTCTGCCCACCGCTTTCCCATCGATGAAGAACGACGAAATCCTGAGCCAAATCACCGAGTTCTGCCGCAAGGCGGACATGGCGGAATCGACGTTTGGCCGGCGGGCGGTGAACGATGGGAAGCTCGTGCAGCGCCTGCGCGAGGGCAAGCGCATCACCATCGACACGCTGGAGCGGATTCAGGCCTATATCGCGGCATCGACGACCGGTGGCCTGCCGCCGCCGCGGGGGCTCCAGGTCCCCCCGGAGAAGCGTGATCCGCGTGGCAATTTCCGCTTCTTCGAGAACCGGCAGAAATATCTGCTGTTCGTCCACACCTGCAGCGAAAAGCGGGTGATCGCCGACCGGGTGGCGCTGGAGCTGTCCACCATCCATCCGCGCCCGCCGGCGCTGCGCATTTTCGATGCCGGTGTCGGCGACGGCACGGTGCTGGCGCGCGTGCTGCGCGCCACGCATCAGCGCTACCCGCATATGCCGTTCTATGTCGCCGGCAAGGAGCTTAGTCTCGAGGATCTGCGGCTGACGCTCGAGAAGGTGCCGGACCGCATTTTCGAGCATCCTGCGTCGGTTTTCGTCTTCACCAACATGTTCTATTCGGAGGCGCCCTGGCTGACGCCGGCCTCGCCTGCTGCGGCCGCGGCCACGGTCTGGCACGAGGTCCCGCTGAGGGGGGCCTCGTCGGGCGAGTTCGAGCAGCAGATCGCCGAGCTACGGCCGTTCCTGGAGCAGAATTGGCGGGCGGCGATCAGCCCGCGTACGGCAATGCCGCTTTACGAGCGGCCGGTCGTGCTCGTGCTCTACCGCGACGACCATCGATTCCTGCTCGATTCGACCATTCCGCGGCCCGGGCAGACCGAGGCCAATTTCGACCTCGTGATCGCATCCCAGCCATACCGGGCCCTGTCCTCGGTCAATTTTCGGGCCAAGCGGATCGTTGCACCGCTGGCGCGGGCGTTGCGACCGGGCGGCCGCCTGATCGGAATCCACTCTCATGGCCACGATCCCGGCATGGAAATGATCCAGGCCATCTGGCCCGGAGAAAACCCTTTCTCGGTGAGCCGTCATGAGCTATTGCGCGCGGTCAAGTATGAACTCGGATCGTTGGGCCGCGACCTAAATTTTAATGCTTACGCGGACAACCGTTCGATCTTCAGGTATGATATGGAAGCGCTGCCCAACGAGGTGACGGGTACCATCGGGACCTCGACGGCCTTTGCAGCGTGGAATGCGGCGGTGTATGTCGCTCAGATTGAGGACGACCGGTTGACAGATATGACTCAAAACGGCCGCACTCTGGATGCCGCCAGAGATGTGCTGCGGAAGTACAACGGGCTCTGGTTTCTTGACGAATCCTACGTCATCTCGCGCCGGCGTGATTGACATAATCCAACTGTAAACATCGCAAACGTCCGCCGGTAGCGGTGGAACAAGGGGTTTCTTGATGCGCGCGTCCTATCTCTTCACCAGCGAGTCCGTGTCCGAAGGCCATCCGGACAAGGTCTGTGACCGGATCTCGGATGAAATCGTCGACCTGTTCTACCGCGAAGGGCCGAAAGCCGGCATCGATCCGTGGCAGATCCGTGCCGCCTGCGAGACGCTGGCGACCACCAACAAGGTGGTGATCGCCGGTGAGACTCGCGGTCCGAAGTCGGTCACCAGCGAGCAGATCGAAAGCGTCGTGCGCGGCGCGATCAAGGACATCGGCTACGAGCAGGAAGGCTTCCACTGGAAGACCTGCGACATCGAGATCCTGCTGCACCCGCAGTCGGCCGACATCGCGCAGGGCGTCGATGCGCTGCAGCCGGGCGAGGTCAAGGAAGAGGGGGCGGGCGACCAGGGCATCATGTTCGGTTACGCCACCAACGAGACGCCCGACCTGATGCCGGCGCCGATCTTCTACGCCCACAAGATCCTCCGCCTGATCTCGGAAGCCCGCCACTCCGGCAAGGAGAAGGTGCTCGGCCCCGACTCCAAGAGCCAGGTCACCGTGCAGTACGAGAACGGCAAGCCGGTCGGCGTGCGAGAGATCGTGGTCTCGCACCAGCATCTGGTTCCGGACCTCACCTCGAACCAGGTCCGCGAGATCGTCGAGCCCTATGTGCGCGAGGCCCTGCCGAAGGACTGGATCACGCCGAAGACCATCTGGCACATCAACCCGACCGGCAAGTTCTACATCGGCGGTCCCGATGGCGATTCCGGCCTGACCGGCCGCAAGATCATCGTCGACACCTATGGCGGCGCTGCACCGCACGGCGGCGGCGCGTTCTCCGGCAAGGATCCGACCAAGGTCGATCGTTCGGCCGCTTATGCTGCGCGCTACGTCGCCAAGAACATCGTCGCCGCCGGTCTTGCCGATCGCTGCACGCTGCAGCTCGCCTACGCCATCGGCGTGGCGCGCCCACTGTCGATCTACATCGACACCCACGGCACCGGTAAGGTGTCGGAGGATCAGCTCGAGAAGGCCGCCGCCAAGGCGATGGACCTGACCCCGCGCGGCATCCGCAGCCATCTCGACCTCAATCGCCCGATCTACGCGCGCACCTCGGCCTACGGCCATTTCGGCCGCACGCCCGACAACGAGGGCGGCTTCTCCTGGGAGAAGACCGACCTCGTCGAGCAGCTGAAGCGCGCGCTCTAGTTCTCTTGCGTCGTTCCGGGGCGCCGCGACAGCGGCGACCCCGGAATGACGAGCCAAACAGACAGGAACCCCCAATGAACGCGAAGCCCGGCTTCACCGATTACATCGTCAAGGACATTTCGCTCGCCGATTTCGGCCGCAAGGAGCTCTCGCTCGCCGAGACCGAGATGCCTGGCCTGATGGCCACCCGCGAGGAGTTCGGCCCCAAGCAGCCTTTGAAGGGTGCGCGCATCGCCGGCTCCCTGCACATGACGATCCAGACCGGCGTGCTGATCGAGACGCTGGCAGCGCTCGGCGCCGACATCCGCTGGGTCTCCTGCAACATCTATTCGACGCAGGACCATGCCGCCGCGGCGATCGCGGCCGCCGGCATTCCCGTCTTCGCCGTCAAGGGCGAGACGCTCAAGGATTACTGGGACTACACCGCAAAGCTGTTCGACTGGCACGGCGGCGGTCATCCGAACATGATCCTCGATGACGGCGGTGACGCCACCATGTACGTCCATCTGGGTCTGCGGGCCGAGAAGGGCGACACCGCGTTCCTGGACAAGCCGGGCTCGGAAGAAGAGGAAGTCTTCTTCGCGCTTCTGAAGAAGCAGCTGAAGGAGAAGCCGAAGGGCTACTTCGCCGCGATCGCCGCGAGCATCAAGGGCGTGTCGGAAGAGACCACCACGGGCGTGCATCGTCTCTACGACATGCAGAAGGCCGGCACGCTGCTGTGGCCCGCCATCAACGTCAACGACAGCGTCACCAAGTCGAAGTTCGACAACCTCTATGGCTGCCGTGAATCGCTGGTCGACGGCATCCGGCGCGGCACCGACGTGATGATGTCGGGCAAGGTCGCGATGGTCGCGGGCTTCGGCGACGTCGGCAAGGGCTCGGCGGCCTCGCTGCGCCAGGCCGGGTGCCGCGTGATGGTGTCGGAAGTCGATCCGATCTGCGCGCTGCAGGCCGCGATGGAAGGCTACGAGGTCACGACCATGGAAGACGCCGCGCCCCGCGCCGACATCTTCGTCACCGCGACCGGCAACAAGGACATCATCACCATCGACCACATGCGCGCGATGAAGGATCGCGCCATCGTCTGCAACATCGGTCACTTCGACAACGAGATCCAGATCGCCGGTCTGCGCAATCTGAAGTGGACCAACATCAAGCCGCAGGTCGACGAGATCGAATTCCCCGACAAGCATCGCATCATCCTGCTGTCGGAAGGTCGCCTCGTGAACCTCGGCAACGCGATGGGCCATCCTTCGTTCGTGATGTCGGCGTCCTTCACCAACCAGACGCTGGCGCAGATCGAGCTGTTCGCCAACAACAAGGACGGCAAGTACAAGAAGGAAGTCTACGTGCTGCCGAAGACGCTCGACGAGAAGGTCGCGCGTCTCCACCTCGCCAAGATCGGCGTCAAGCTCACCGAGCTGCGCAAGGACCAGGCCGACTATATCGGCGTCAAGCCGGAAGGCCCGTACAAGAGCGATCACTACCGCTACTGAGCCGCAGGCCTGTCGACCAACAACGCGAAGCCCCGGAGCGATCCGGGGCTTTGTCGTTTCGGCCCGTGGAATTCAACCCGTTTGGCGGCTTCCGCACGCCCTGATTGCCGATTGACGCCCAGCAACGTCGAGCGGACAATCCCCGCGCGGCGGAGGAAACCATGCAACAAGAACATTTCGACGTGCTGATCGTCGGTGCCGGACTATCAGGCATTGGCGCGGGCTATCATCTTCAGAGCAAGTGCCCGGGCAAGAGCTACCTCATTCTGGAGGGGCGCGACTCCATCGGCGGCACCTGGGACCTGTTCCGCTATCCCGGCGTCCGCTCCGACAGCGACATGTTCACGCTCGGCTATTCCTTCAAGCCGTGGACCGATCCGAAGGCGATCGCCGACGGGCCGCAGATCCTGAACTATGTGCGCGAGACCGCCGCCGAGAACGGTATCGACAAGCACATCCGCTTCCGCCATCGCGTCAGGGGCGCGGCGTGGTCGACCAGTGACGCCCGCTGGACCATCGAAGCCGAGCGCGCGGCGGACGAGGGCGCGACGGAGCTCGTGCGCTTCACCTGCAATTTCTTGTTTCTGTGCGCGGGCTACTACAAATACGAAGCGGGCTACACGCCGGAATTCGCGGGCGCTGCCGACTTCGCCGGCCGGATCGTGCATCCGCAGAAATGGACCGAGGATATCGACTACGCCGGCAAGCGCGTCGTCGTGATCGGCTCCGGCGCGACCGCGGTGACGCTGGTGCCGGAGCTCGCCAAGACGGCGGCGCAGGTCACCATGCTGCAGCGCTCGCCGACCTATGTGGTGTCGCGTCCGGCGCAGGATCCCCTGGCCAACAAACTGCGCCGCAACTTGCCGGCGCGGCTGGCCTATCATTTGATCCGCTGGCGCAACGTGATGTGGGGGATGTTCTTCTTCCAGCTCAGCCGGCGCAAGCCGGCGAAGGTGAAGGACTTGATCCTGACGGGCGTGAGAGCTGCGCTTGGGCCGGATTACGACATCGCGACCCATTTCACGCCGCGCTACAATCCCTGGGACCAGCGGCTCTGCCTCGTGCCGGACGGCGATCTTTTCAAGGCGATCCGCGAGAAGCGCGCCGCCGTGGTCACCAACGAGATCGACACTTTTACGCACGATGGCATCCGCCTCAAGGACGGCAGCGAGCTTGCCGCCGACATCATCGTGACCGCGACGGGCCTGGTGCTCCAGGTCGTCGGCGGCCTCGAGGTCAGCGTCGATGGCCGTCCCGTCGATTTCGCCAAAACTCTCACCTACAAGGGCATGATGTATGCCGACGTGCCCAACATGGCGTCGGCCTTCGGCTACACCAATGCGTCCTGGACGCTGAAATGCGATCTCACTTGTGAATATGTCTGCCGGCTCATCAACTACATGGACCGGCACAATTTCCGGCAAGCCATGCCGCACAATGCCGATCCTGCTATCACCGCCCAGCCGTCGCTGGATTTTACCTCGGGTTATGTGCAGCGCTCTGTCGCAAAATTGCCAAAGCAGGGCTCGAAGCGACCGTGGCGGCTGTTCAGAACTATGCGCTCGACATCGTTTCCTTGCGCTTCGGCAAAATCGACGACGGCGTGATGCGGTATTCCTGATCGCGCCACGCAGGATCGCGGGATGGCCTCGCGTTCGCTTGAGACGAATCGCGACTTGTGGTAGTATCTTGCGCTGCAACAGGTTCGTTTCCGACAGCACCTGAGTTCCACGTCGTTGCCGTCCTTGGGGAGCGCAGGACATGCACGTCGTTGCCCTGGTCACGCAAAAAGGCGGAAGCGGCAAGAGTACGCTGTCCGTTGGACTGGCGGTGGCAGCAATGCAGCGCGCCGAGCGCGTCGCTCTTATTGAGGCGGACGCGCAGGGTACGGTCTCGAAATGGAAAGCGCGCCGCGAGAATCCCTATCCTTGCGTCGAGCGCGTTACCGATCCGGCCGAGATCGAACCGTTGATCGCGCGCCTGAGCGCCGAAGGCGTCTGGCTCGCCATCTTCGACACAGCTGCGACGACCAACAGCCTGGCGATGCGCGTCATCGCCTGCGCCGATCTCTGTCTCATCCCGGCGCGCCCGAGCCCGGCCGATATCGAAGCCGCAATCCCTACGCTGATTGCCATTCGCAGGCTCAATCGCCGCTTTGCCTTCATCCTCAATCAGACGCCGACGCGGGGCTGCCGCCTGAGCGAAGCTGCCACATCGCTGAGCTCGATCGGCGCGCTTGCGCTCCCGTTTATTGCGCAGCGTAACGATCACCAGGATGCGCTCGGAGCGGGGTTAGGCGTCACTGAGTTTGCACCGGCGGGCAAAGCTTCGGATGAGATTGGCAGTTTGTGGGGTTGGATCGCGGGGCACTTGGAAGAGTTGGACGATCATGGGAAAGGCACGCTCAAAGCGGCCTGCTGATGTTGCACGCGCCGGGCGTCGCTCGCTGCTGGAATTGGCGGCGGAAGTGAGCCGTGCGGTCGACGAGGGTCTGGCCATGCCGCCGGGCTCGGTCGCCGTCGCCCAAGATGCGCCGCAGATCGTGCAAGAAGAGCCTGCTCCGATGACCTTTCCGGTACAAGGAAAAGCCCGCGTCACCCTTGCAAGTCCCCAACCTCCGGGCAGTACCACCACTGATCTCATTGTCGATATGGCCAAGGCGTATCAAGCCCGCGCCTTGGACGGCATGAGCGCTACGTTCAACTACGCCAATGACCTCGCAAAGTCACGGCTGGTCGGTGTGACATCGGAGGCCAATGGAACAGTCGTCGTGGGAAGCGAGATCATCGACGCGATTGGAACGGCAGCTGAGTGGCGCGCCGTCGTGCTCGAACTGATGAAGGTCAATGCGGGCGCGACCCTGGAGTATGCGCAGGAGCTGGGCCGTGCAAAAACGCTGGCGGAGTTGGTGGAGCTGTCGGCCACGCATGCGCGAAAACAATGTGAGTTGGTCCTCGAGCAAACCGAGTTGCTGAGGTCAGTTGCTCAAAGGATGACCAAGCCCAGCGTCAGGTAATGCCGCTTGCCTGCCATCATCGCGCTCAGGACCTGCGCGGGACGACCAGGGCGAGCCCGAGATCGATCGCGAGCGCCAGCACCATGGCGCCACCGCCGAGAGCGAACAGGACGAGATAGTCGCCGCCGGTCTGCGCATAGATCCAGGAGAAGCCGTAAGCTGCGGCCGCCTGGAACAGCGCAAAGCTGGCGGTGGCGTGGCTCCACGTCGAGCGCTGCTGCTCGCCGGAGTGCGGGACGAGCTCATGGATACGGCCGAGCACCAGCGGCACGATGCCCGGCGTGAAGCCCCCGATCACCACACTCGATACGATCAACGAAACCGGTGCGGTGCTGATGGCCGGAAGCAGTACGGCCGCCGCTTCAATCAGGAACGCAGCGCGTATGGCTGTTCCGAATCCGGAGCGGTCGCCGAGATGGCCGGTGACGAGCGGGCCGACGATCGCACCGAGGCCGTACAGCACCCAATAGCGCGATCCCGCTGCGATGCCTTGGCTGAGGCCCCGCGCGACGAAGTCTACCATGAAGACCATGTGCGGGACCAGCGCCACGGCATTGAGGCCGTACTGGATCAGCAGTGCACGGGCGGCAGGCGAGGCGTGATGCTGCTTCACCTGGTGCAAGGGTGCGACATGGGAATTGGCCTCGCCAGGCCAGCTCCACCAACTCATCGCAGTGAGCACGGCCGAGAGCGCGCCAAGCCCATACCAGCTCTGCTGCAAGCCTTGTTGTAGGAGCAGCGGCACCAGCGTGCCCGATGCGGCAACGCCGAGGCCGACGCCGGCAAAGATCACGCCGCCGACGATGCCGCGCCGGCCGGGCGAGGTGCGCGGAAGAATAACGGAAGCAGCCAGCACCATGATGATCCCGCCGGTGAGACCCGACAGGAAGCGCCAGGTGAAGAACCAGATGAAAGACACCGGCGCAGAGCTGGCAAAGAAGCCGAGGGTTGCAAGCAGCATCATCGCCCGCAGCGCGCGGACCGCGCCGATGCGAGCCGCGACTGCTCGCGCTGCGAGCGCGCCGGCGAGGTAGCCGGCAAGGTTCGCAGCGCCCAGATAGACCACGTCGGAAGCGCTGAACCACTTTGCTGCGATCAGCGCCGGGATCAGCGGCGTGTAGGAGAAGCGAGCAAGGCCAAGCCCGACCAGCGATGCGGAGAGGCCGGCGACGGCATATCGCCAGGTCGGCTCTGACGCCGCGTTCGGCCGCTGATGAGGCCGGGCGTGACGCCCAGTGTTTGCGTTGAGTTCGGTCATTGTCATCCTCATGGGCGGGCTCAATGGCCGGCGATCTGGCCGCCGTCGACATGCAAGATCTCGCCGGTGACGAAGGACGCACCCTCCAGATAGAGCACGGCATCAACGATGTCGGACATCTCGCCCATGTGGCCGACCGGGTGCATCGCGCCGTATTGGGCGTGCGTCGAAATCGGGTGCATCGGCGACTTGATGATCCCCGGCGCCACCGCGTTCACGCGGATGCCGCGCCTGGCGTATTCGATCGCGAGCGACCTGGTCGCGGCGTTCAGCCCGCCCTTGCTGAGCGAGGCCAGCACTGAGGGCACGTTCGAATTGGCATGATCGACGAGCGTTGTTGTGATTTGGACGACATGACCCGATCCCTGCTTCTCCATCTCGGCGATCGCGAGCTGGGTGATGTTGAAGAAGCCGGCGACGTTGGTGCCCATCACGGCCGCGTAGTCCTCGGCCGTGTATTGCGTGAAGGGCTTTGCGACGAAGATGCCGGCGTTGTTGACAAGCGTGTCGACGCGCCCGAAGCGCGCGAGGGCCTGCGCAACGACGCGCTCGGCCGTCTTGCGGTCAGCGATGTCGCCGGCGACGGCGAGGATATCGTCGTCGCCTGACGGCTTGATCGACCTCGCCGTGGCGACCACGCGATAATTGCGATCGCGAAAACCCTGGACCAGGGCGGCGCCGATGCCCTGCGATGCACCGGTGATGATGGCAACCTTCTGCTCGATACTCATGACGGGCTCCTGTTGTTGATCCGTGCCAGCACTGGCTGGCTTGCCCGTCGAGGTACGCCGCGGCGGCCCGGCTGCGAATACGCGCTGTCCGGCAGACACTCTTTCGCGGCGCGTACGAATGCTGCGCCGGCGCCTCGCGGCAGTTGTGGGGGTTGGGGCAAACGCCTAGCTTGCCGGGGATTTCAGAAGGACCGCGGGAAAGCATGGATCGTCTGGATGCAATGAAGGTGTTCGTCCTTGCGGTGGATGAGGGCAGCCTTGCCGCCGCGGGGCGAAAGCTCGGTCGTTCGCCGGCGGCGGTCAGCCGTGCCATCGCCTTTCTGGAAGAGCGGGTCGGCGCCGAGCTGCTGCATCGGACCACGCGATCGATCAAGCTGAGCGAGGAGGGCGAGCGCTATGTCGCGGTCTGCCGCCGCGTGCTGGTCGAGCTGGAGGAGGCCGACGACATCGCAGCTGGCCCGCGTACCGCGCCGCGCGGCCTGCTGACGATCACCGCTCCGGTGGTGTCAGGCGAGATGGTGCTGCGGCCGATCCTGGATGCGTTTCTGGACGCCTATCCCACAGTGTCGGCGAAGCTGCTGCTGTTCGACCGCGCGGTCAATCTCATCGACGAAGGCGTGGATGTCGCGCTTCGCATCGGTCCGCTCGCGGACTCGGCGATGGTGGCGACGCGGATCGGCGAGGTCCGCCGTGTCGTCGTGGCAGCTCCGCGCTATCTCATGCAACATCCGCGGATCGAAGAGCCCGGGGACCTTACCAAGCATCAGATCGTGGCGATGGCCCATCTTCCCAATTCATGGACCTTCAAGCCCCCGGAAAACTCGTCAGCGCCCCGCACGGTCCGGTTCACTCCGCGTCTCACCGTCAGCAGCACCTATGCCGCCGTGGCTTCCGCCGTCGCCGGGCGCGGCGTGGCGCGGATGTACTCCTATCAGGTCGCCGAGCAGGTCGCGCGCGGCGAGCTCGAGATCGTGCTTGCTGGCGACGAGGACCCCGAGATGCCGGTTCACCTGATCTGTCCGCAGGGTCGCCTCTCGGTGCCGAAGGTGCGGGCCTTCACCGACTTCGCAGTTCCCCGGCTCAGGAAGCAGTTTGCACTGCTCAAGAAGAGTCTCGGTGTGCGCTAGAGATCGCGGACGCCGCGACCGCCAATGTGTTGTTTTGCGTATACGGCCGCCCGGCTGAATCGGCGATGGTTCCCGAACGGTTAACGCCGATTTAACGGATGGGTCCTAGCCTGTCTCGGCCGGGGTTACTCGCAAGGCCGAGGTGAGCCCAATGGAAGCCCAGAAGATCGCGGTCGACGCCGTTGTGGCGCTGACCGATTGTGACCGCGACGCCGTCATTGCATTCATCCGCCGGCTCTATCTTGCCGGTGTCACCGATCCCAAGCGCCTGACTTTCAAAGGTCTGCAGGCGCTGTCCCGGGCGTGATTCGGCTCGTTTCGGTCCGTTTTCGCCCCGGTTCATCCCGAACCTCTCCCGAGCGTGACCGCAACCCCCGGTGAATATCTTGCCGCTGGGGGCCCCGCGGGTTACACGACACCCCGGCTGGGTCACTCGGGATTGGGGAAATGCTGAAACAGCTTTTTGCGCCGCAACTTGTCATTCTGTACGTGCTTGTGGCATCGACGATATACGTTCACTTCCGCGGCAAACAGCGGCTGCGCTTTGCGCGCCAGCTCGGCGATCACTCGACCTACCTCGCGCCCTACAATGTGCTGATGTATGCGGGCTCGGCGGTGCCGAACAAGCCGGTGATCTCGGTCGAGCAGTTTCCGGAGCTGAAGCCGCTCAGCGAGAACTGGGAGACCATCCGCGACGAGGCGGTGCGCCTGTTCGACGAGGGCTTCATCCGCGCCGCTGCCAAGAACAATGACTGGGGCTTTTATTCGTTCTTCAAGAGCGGCTGGAAGCGGTTTTACCTGAAATGGTACGACGACTTCCTGCCTTCGGCGAACGCGCTGTGTCCGAAGACAGTGGAGCTGCTCAAGTCGATCCCGAGCGTGCACGGTGCGATGTTCGCGATGCTGCCGCCGGGCGGCAAGCTCGGTGCCCACCGCGATCCCTTCGCGGGCTCGCTCCGCTACCACCTCGGCCTCGTCACGCCGAACTCGAACAAGTGCCGCATCCTCGTCGACGGCGTCGAATGTGTCTGGCGTGACGGCGAAGCCTTCATGTTCGACGAAACCTTCATCCATAGCGCCGAGAATGCGACCGACGTCAATCGCATCATCCTGTTCTGCGACGTCGAGCGCCCAATGAAGTACGGCTTCATGACCGCGATCAACCGCTGGGTCAGCCATCACATCGTCAAGGCGTCGGCGACCCAGAACGTCGATGGCGAGCATGTCGGCGCGCTCAACAAGGTGTTCGGCAAGCTCTACGAGATCCATCTCGGCAGCCGCAAGATCAAGGAGTGGAACCGGAACGTCTACTACACGCTGAAATATTCGCTGACGGCGTTGGTGCTCGGACTCATCGTGTTTTCGGCGCTGCGTTGAATGGCCGTGGAGCCCTTGCCGACTGCGAGCGCCGATGTCGTGGAGTTCTTCCAGGGCTGGCTGGAAACATTCGCCGGCTATGTCCGCGAGGTCGACTACGCCTCGGCGCGGCCCCTCTTTCACCCTGACGTGCTTGCCTTCGGCACGCACAACGATGTTATCGGGGGCCTCGACCAATGGGTCACGACGCAATGGAATAGCGTCTGGCCCAGGACGACCGGCTTTCGTTTCGTTCTCGATCAGACCGCTATACTGGCGTCACGCGACGGCGAGATGGTGACCGTGATCGCGCCATGGACGAGCACGGGCTATCATCCCGATGGAAGCGCGTTTCCGCGCCCCGGCCGGGCGACCATGATCTTTTCGAGGAATGGCGATGGCTGGTTGTGCGTGCATTCGCACATGTCGCTCAATCGCGGTGTGCCGCAGGCAAGCCACGCCAACCGGCCGGTGAAGGCCTGGTAGACGTCGAAACAGAAAAGGCCCCGGACAGGTCCGGGGCCTTTTTGATTTCGGGATATTGGAGGCTTACTCCGGCTGGCCGATCGAGACCTGCAGCGTGCCGACGCCGTCGACGCCGCATTCGAGCTTGTCGCCGGGCTGGAGCTGCGACACGCCGGCCGGCGTGCCCGTCATGATGATGTCGCCGGCGGCGAGCTTCACCTGCTGCGAGAGCTGCCAGATGATCTCCGGCACGTTCCAGATCAGCTCGGAGAGGTCGCCCTTCTGCGCTTCCTTGCCATTGACGGTGAGCCAGATCTTGCCCTTGGAGGGATGGCCGATCTTCGACGCCGGCTGCACCGCGGAGCAGGGCGCCGAACCATCGAACGACTTTCCGATCTCCCACGGCCGCTCCTTCTTGCGCGAGGCGATCTGGAGATCGCGGCGCGTCAGGTCGATGCCGACGGCGTAGCCGTAGACGTGATCGAGCGCCTTGTCGGCGGCGATGTTCAGCCCGCCGCTCTTCATCGCGACCACGAGCTCGACCTCGTGATGCAGATCCTTGGTCAGCGGCGGATAGGGGATGGTGGCGCCATCTGGCACCAGCATGTCGGCGTGTTTGGCGAAGAAGAACGGCGGCGCGCGCTCGTCATTTCCCATCTCACGGATGTGCTCGAGATAGTTGCGGCCGACGCACCAGATGCGACGCACCGGATAGCGGCCGCTCTCGCCGACTACGGGGAGCGAAGCCTGGGGCGGAAGCGGGATCACGTAGGAGGCGGCGTTCATGAGGCGGTCTCGCTGCTCTTGAGGTGGAGGGAACTCTAGGCTGTGGCGCTGATCGGCGCCAGAGCGCCGGCGTCGTGATGTTGCAGGCGGAAGAACGAGGCGTAGCGCCCGGAGCGGCGCAGCAACTCGTCATGCCGGCCTTGCTCGACGATCTCGCCGCCCTCGACCACCAGGATGCTGTCTGCGTGCATGATGGTATGCAGGCGATGCGCGATTACGATGGTGGTGCGGTTCTGACAAAGATGCTCGATCGCCTCCTGCACCTGGCGCTCGGACTCGGAATCCAGCGCGGCGGTTGCTTCATCGAGCAGAATGATCGGCGCATTCTTGATCAGCGCGCGCGCCACCGCAATGCGCTGGCGTTGGCCGCCGGAGAGCTGGGTGCCGTGCTCGCCGACCGGCGTATCATAGCCGAGCGGGAAGCTTGTGATGAAATCATGCGCGCAAGCGGCTTTCGCGGCCTCGATGATCTCGTGCTCGCTTGCGCCCGGCTTGCCGAACGCGATGTTGTTGCGGATGGTGTCGCGGAACAGATAGACATCCTGGCCGACATAGGCGGTCTGGGCCCGCAGCGATTGGCGCGAGATCGCGCCAATCGACTGGCCGTCGATCAAGATGTCGCCTTGCGTCACCTCGTAGAAGCGCAGGAGCAGCGCCAGCACGGTCGACTTGCCGCCGCCGGACGGCCCGACCAGCGCGGTGACCTTGCCGGGCTCGGCCGTGAAGCTCATGCGGTTG
The DNA here is from genome assembly GCF_019455395.1 of Bradyrhizobium sp. BR 10261. NCBI lineage: Bacteria > Pseudomonadati > Pseudomonadota > Alphaproteobacteria > Hyphomicrobiales > Nitrobacteraceae > Bradyrhizobium > Bradyrhizobium sp. BR 10261. The sequence goes on along the minus strand of NZ_JACOFQ010000010.1, from coordinate 202,013 downwards.
AGCACGGTCTCGCCCGAGCGATAGGAGAAGCTAACGTCGCGCAGCTCGATTCGCGCGTCGGTGAGCTTCAGCGCCGGCTTGTCGTCGTCGGAATGCTCGCTCGCCGGGCTGTCGACGACCTCGAGCAACATGCGCGCGCCGACGAGCTGGCTGTTGAGGTCGATGTTCAGCCGCGCCAGCCGCTTGGCCGGCTCGGTCGCCATCAGGAACGCGGTCATGAACGAGAAGAACGCGCCGGGCGTGGCGTTGAGCGCGACCACGCTGTAGCCACCGTAAAGCAGGCAGCCGGCGACGGCGAAGCCACCGAGCATTTCCATCAGCGGATTGGAGCGGTTGGCGACGCGGGCCATCTTGTTGGCGTTGCGCTCGACGATCGCGATGTTCTCGTCGATGCGCTTCTGCATCGTGTCTTCGAGCGTGAACGCCTTGACGGTGCGGATGCCTTGCAGCGACTCCTGCATCGTCTCCATGATGTCGGCGGTGCCGGTGAACTGGTTGAAGGCGAGGCCCTTGATGCGCTTGACCAGCTTGCGCAGCACCAGCATCGCCGGCGGCACCGCGACGAGGCCGATCAACGACATCAGCGGGTCCTGCCATACCATCACGCCGATCATGGCGAGCAGCATCAAGAGGTCGCGCCCGATGGCGTTGACCAGCATGTTGAGCACGTCGGTAATCGATTTGGCGCCGGCCGTGAGCCGCGCCAGGAATTCGGACGAATGCCGCTCGGAGAAGAAGCCGACGCTCTCGCGCATCAGCTTTGCGAACAGCTGGCGCTGGTTGGCGGCGAGGATGGCATTGCTGATCTTGGTCAGGATCACCATGTGGCCGTAGGTCGCCACGCCCTTGATGAACAGCAGGATCACCGTGATGCCGGAGAACATCGCGATGCCCGGGATGTTCTTGTCGACATAGGCCTGGTTGATGACTTGGCCGAGCACATAGGTCGCGCCTGCGGTCGCACCCGCGGCAGCCGCCATCAGCGTGAAGGCAACGAGGTAGCGCCGCCAGTAGACGACCCCCTGTTCCATGACAAGGCGGCGAATGAGGACCATCGCCGCATAGGGATCGTCGGTGATTTTCTTTGGAAACTGGGCCATCCGGTGTCCATTGACGGCGCTGGGAAAAGCCTGCCCGCGCGTCAGGGATCGAATGGCCTCTGTGCCCGCTAAAGCTCCGCTTTTCAAGCCCAATTAAGGGCTTGCACAGGATGTGATTTTAGGCCGAGACAGCATGGCGGAGCTCGCCGTGGCGCTCCCGGAACAGCTTGTCCTCCCAGGCCAGCGCGTGGGCCGCGATGGTCTCGAGGTCTTCGTATTGCGGCCTCCAGTCGAGCAGGCCGCGGATACGGCCGGTGTCGGCGACCATAGTCATGATATCGCCGGGCCGGCGCGGGGCGTATTGGACGGCGAAGCTGCGGCCCGACACCCGGCGCACCGCGTCGATGGTTTCCAGCACCGAATAGCCGCGGCCATAACCGCAATTCAGCGTCGTCGAGGCGCCGCCGTTGCGCAAATAGGCCAGCGCAGAGTGATGCGCCTGCGACAGGTCGGTGACGTGGATGAAGTCGCGAATGCAGCTGCCGTCCGGGGTCGGATAGTCGGTGCCGAACACGTCGATCTTGGCGCGCTGGCCGGTCGCGGCCTCGACCGCGATCTTGAGCAGATGCGTGGCGCCGACGGTGGCAAGGCCAATGCGCGCCTGCGGATCGGCGCCGGCGACGTTGAAATAGCGCAAGGTCACGTACTGCATGCCGTAGGCGGCGGCGACGTCGTGCAGCATGATCTCGGTCATCAGCTTCGACGAGCCGTAGGGCGACAGCGGCCGCGTCGGCGCGTGCTCGGGCACGGGCACCTGATCCGGATTGCCGTAGACGGCGGCGGTCGAGGAGAAGATGAAACGACTGATGCCGCGCTTCACTGCGACGTTGAGCAGATTGCGCGCGGTGGTGAAGTTGTTGCGATAGTAGCCGAGCGGATCGCGCATCGAGTCCGGCACGACCGCCGAGCCCGCGAAATGGATGATGCTCTCGATGTCGTGCTGGGCGATCACGCCCTCGAGCAAATTCTCGTCGCCCGCATCGCCGATGAACAGCGGCACGCCCTCGGGCAGATAGGCGGAGAAACCGGTGGAGAGATCGTCGATCACGACGACGTCCTCGCCGGCTTCCGCCAGCGCCAGGACCGTGTGACTTCCGATATAGCCGGCGCCGCCCGTGACTAGCACAGTCATGATCTCACCCGTCCTCGATCAGCGCGCCAAGTTAACGTTTGCGCGGTGAAGAGGGAGTTTCGGCAGCCCTGAACTGGTCACTATGCTTAATGTTGCGTATAGGGGACGCACCAACGGAGCGTGACGTGGCGAATTCCCCTGATGATCTTGACGTGATCGTGCCAAATCTGCACAGGCGCTATTCCGGGGTCACCGCGACCAACCGGATGGTGGCGCCGCGTCTGGCAAAGCTCTATCGCGCAGGCTGGTTCGGCTCGGATGCGCCGCAGGGGATTGCGCGGCTCGCCGTCGGTGATGTCCTGAAACTGTGGCGCCGCAAGCGGCCTGTGATCTGGCACGCGCGGCGCAACAACGAGATGATCGCAGGCGTTGCGCTGCGCGCACTGGGCTGGCCGCTCAAGCTGGTCTTCACCTCGGCGGGGCAGCGCCATCACACCTGGATCACGCGCTGGCTGATCCGCCAAATGGACGCGATCATCGCGACATCAGACATCTCCGCCTCGTTTCTGAAGGTGCCATCGACGGTGATTCCGCACGGCGTCGACACCGACGTCTACACGCCTCCGGTCGATCGCGCCGCGGCGTTCGCGGAAAGCGGTTTGCCCGGCCGTTACGCCATCGGCTGCTTCGGCCGCGTCCGGGCGCAGAAGGGCACCGACGTGTTCGTCGATGCGATGTGCCGGCTGCTGCCGCGTTATCCTGACTTCACGGCCGTGATCGTCGGCCAGGTCACGGCCGAGCAGACACCGTTTGCCAATGATCTGAAGAATCGCATCGAGGCGGCAAACCTGCAATCGCGCATCGTCATGACGGGCGAGCTGCCGATCGACGAGGTGCAGCGCTGGTACCAGCGGCTGACGATCTACGCCTTCACCTCGCGCAATGAAGGCTTTGGCCTGACGCTGATCGAGGCGATGGCTGCGGGCAGTGCGCTGGTTGCCGCGCGCGCAGGAGCCGCGACGCTGGTGGTCGAAGACGGCGTGAGCGGCGTGCTGATCCCGACAGGTGATGCGGAGGCGCTGGCGGCCGCGCTCGAGCCGCTGATGCGGGACATGGCTCTAGCGACCGCGATGGGCGAGCGCGGGCGGCAACGGGCGCTTGAGAAGTTCAGCCTCGATGCGGAAGCGGCCCGAATCGGCGAGGTCTATCGGCCGCTGCTTTGAGCTGGTTTTCCGAAACGCGAAAACAACCCCATGCACAGTAGCCGATGCCAGCCAAATCAACGGCTTGCCGGGCGCCTTTGCCCGGAATGCGGATTTGACGAATTCTGCTTGAGGCGTCGGGCAAAACAGGTGTAGATTGGCATCATCCCACAATCACCGACGACATCCGCCGGCGTGCGACATACCTAGGGCTTCACCTGCCTAGGGCTTCACCTGCGGCTGCGAAAGCCGGCGTGCCAGTCGTGGCCCGGCATGGGGCGCCGGGTGAAGCCTGCGCTCGTAGGTGTCAGCAAGATCGAGCAGGCGTTTTCTGGTGAACGGGTCCGCTTTCGTGGCGAGCTCGCGGATGTCTTGAGCGCGTTCTTTGATGAAGTCTTCGTCCATCGGCTGTATCCCCCCGGAAAGCGAGAGGATGCCAAGCCTTTCCGAGGGTGTAAGCAACATATGTTAGGTCAGGCGCCACGCATGGTGGCGCTGATCAGGTCGTCGCGCGTGCGGCAGCTTCGCCCAGCACCCGCTGCGCAATCGCCACCACCTCTTCGGCTGCAACGTCCCGCATGCAGCGGTGGTCGTTCATCTTGCAGACCGTGCTCTGGCAGGGCTGGCACGACAGCACGCTCTTGGTCTGCACCCCGGTCGCGGCAAGGCCGTTCAATGGCGCCCAGAGATAGGGGCTGGTCGGGCCAAAAATGCCCATGGTGGGCGTGCCCAGCGCGGCCGCGATATGCATCAGGCCGGAATCGTTGGAGATGGCGACGCCGGCGGCCGCCATGGCGAGGACGCCGTTGCGCAAATCGTTGCCGGTGAGGTCGCGGACCCCTGGGCCGCCAGCGGTCCCCGGGCCGCCGGCGGTGACGATCTCCTGGGCGAGACCCTTGTAGCTTCCTCTCGACCAGAATCGGTTCAGGACTTCGCATCGAGCGGATCGACAAAGGGAATCAGCTACAAATTGTGGAGGGCTTGATTTGGGTTGTAGTCGTTGTGTAACCTCATGCAAACGTTACAAAAAGTCGAGTTACGTCATTACGCGACGTAATGACTTGAAATGTTGGCGAGGCGTGCTATATTCCAGCATGAGGGCGGCATGGACGTGGAATTTGCGGATGAAAGTCTCGACCGGCTGGAAACCGACATCCAGTTCAATGCCGGATTCGATCGCGCCATCGTCAAGGGCTTCCGCAAGGTGATGCAAGTGATCCGCGCGGCGCCAGACGAACGCGATTTCTACGCCCTTAAAGGATTGCACTTTGAGAAGCTTGAAGGGGACCGATCGCATCAACGCTCGATGCGACTGACGGGCAAGTGGCGTTTGATCGTGGAACTTCATGGGCAGGCGCCGAACAAGGTCGTCCGCATCATGGGCATTGAAGATTATCACTGAGAGGGAGGGCGAGATGACGGATAGACGGCCCGCCGAAGTATTCCCTCCCGGGGAGTTTTTGGCAGATGAACTTGAGGCGCGAGGTTGGACTCAGACCGAGTTCGCAGAGATTATTGGTCGGCCTCAGAAATTGGTGAACGACGTTGTTCTGGCAAAGCGCGCCGTTAGCCCGGAAACAGCTGCGGATTTCGCTGCTGCTTTGGGGACATCTGCCCAGTTTTGGATGAACCTTGAAACTGCGTGGCAACTCTCCAAGGTTCCCCCGCGCGACGACTCTATTGCTCGCGCTGCTAAACTTCGCGAGCGCTTCCCTGTTCGGGAGATGTGTAAGCGTGGCTGGATTAAGCTTGGAGAGTCAGCAGCCGAGCTTGAACGAAATGTCTTGTCGTTCTTCAATCTCAGTTCGCTCGAAGATCCGATTGAATTCCAGCACGCCGCGCGTCGCAACTACAAGCGAGAGGTCACGCCGCATCAATGGGCGTGGATCTTTCGGGTTAGTCAGCTCGCGGCTGCGTTAAAGACGCCGCCATACTCTGAGGCGACGCTTCGAAAGAGGAGTTCTGATCTGGAGCAGCTCATGACCGAGCCAGAAGCAATTCGCAATGTGCCCCGAATCCTATTCGAATGTGGTGTTCGTCTCGTGGTTGTTGAGCCGATACCCGGTTCTGAAATTCAAGGGGTCTGTTTCTGGATCAACGAAAACAAATCTCCCGTCATTGGTCTCACGTTAAAGGGCGACCAGATCGATAAGTTCTGGTTCGACCTTTGGCACGAGCTTGAGCATGTCCTTAATGGCGACGGTAAGGGAGGCCTTATTATCGAGGAGGATTTTGATGAAAGCAAAGCAGGGGATGATGAAGCCGAGGTTAGAGCTAATCGCGCCGCTGCGAACCATTGCGTTCCGCTGGGAGCGATGAACGATTTTTTTCTTAGGCACAATCCGATGTTCTCTGAGAAGAGCTTTTTGGGATTTGCCCGAATTATAAAGCGTCATCCTGGCGTCGTTGCTGGGCAGCTTCAAAAACGAACGGGTCGATGGGACCTATTTAAGAAGCATCAAGCCAAGATTAGGCACATCATAACAGAGACCGCTCTAACTGACGGCTATGGAGTGAACTCATGACTTACGTCAAGCAAATGCAGCGTATTGTTGATGAGTACAGACTCGAAGGACTGTCTTGGCCGACTTCGGCAAAGAATATCGCGGATTGGGCAATCAGAACTGGACGCTGGGAGCTTCCTGCCGCTGCGCTAAGGCGCCGTTGTGCTGACGATATCGCGTCAGCTATGCGCGAAGAATATATGACCGATCGAAAGGGGCGACGCGTTCGTCTCTTGCATCCGGCACCCCTCGAAACGGAGGGCCAAACAGAGATGGTCTGGGATGATATTCGCACGGCTTCGCGCGATCACATGCAGATATCCTTCCAGCACCGCAGAAAGGGAATCGTTGGGGACTGCCGTCAGATGAAGGTGGACGTGGATAGCTATAACGACGCTCATCCCGAAGCCGAACCAATTCAAATCGTTTTCGATTTCACGATGGACTTGGCCGAACTAGAGGCTGCGGACGAGGCGGCTTAAGCTATCGCGTTGTTGGTCATGCAATAGTTTGTTCGACCGCGACGATTAAAGGGATCCGCGCCCCCCATCCCCGCCCAGCACCTGCTGCGCAATCACCACTACCTCTTCGGCCGCAATATCCCGCATGCAGCGGTGGTCGTTCATCTTGCAGACCGTGCTCTGGCAGGGCTGGCACGACAGCACGCTCTTGGTCTGCACCCCGGTCGCGGCAAGGCCGTTCAATGGCGCCCAGAGATAGGGGCTGGTCGGGCCAAAAATGCCCATGGTGGGCGTGCCCAGCGCGGCCGCGATATGCATCAGGCCGGAATCGTTGGAGATGGCGACGCCGGCCGCGGCCATGGCGAGGACGCCGTTGCGTAAGTCGTTGCCGGTGAGGTCCCGCACCCCCGGGCCGCCAGCGGTCCCCGGGCCGCCAGCGGTCCCCGGGCCGCCAGCGGCGACGATCTCCTGGGCGAGACCCTTTTCCCCGGGGCCGCCGACCACCCAGACTTCGAGGCCGCGTTCGACCAGAAGCCGGGCGGCCTCGGGATATCCAGTCCAGCGCTTGGAGACCCCGACCGAACCGGGGGCGAGCGCCACGGCCGCGCCGGCGCTGAGGCCGTTGGCCTGGCGCCAGCGGGCGATCTCCTCAGGCGGAACCCGCAATTGCGGCACCGGCCATTCCGGCGGCAGCGGCGCGCCGTCGGGCTGGGCCAGGGCGGCATTCTCATCGATGAAGCGGGGGAGCTTTCGCTCGCCCCAGCGCCACCGGTTGATCAATCCGAACCTGAACTCGCCGACCCAGCCGACCCGCTCGGGGATACCGGCCAGCGTCGGTGCAATGGCGGCCTTCCAGGTGCGGGGCAGCACCAGGGCCGTGCCGTAGTTCCGATCGCGCAGAAGCTTGGCGAGGCCAAACTGGCGGCGCAGCGCCAGGCGGCTACGGGGCAGGTCCCAGACGATTCCGGCACGCACACCGGGCATGTAGTCGACCAGAGGGGCGCAAAGGGTGGTGGTGAGGAGATCGACCGGCCGGTTCGGCCATCGCTCCTTCAGGACCCGGACCACGGTATGATTCCGGACGAAATCGCCGATCCACATGTAGGGGACGATCAGAATCGGGCGCGTGTCGTCCCGTTCCTCATTCCCGCCAAGATGTGAATCAATATTCATTAGTCAATTGGACCGCAAATGCTCCAGACGGCGGTTCGGTTAGCCGCTCCGGGCCTACAGGTAAAGCCGGCAAAAGCGCGAGTCCAAAAGGGTCGGCCCAAAATGCTTACACTTTGGCAGATGATGCGCTACGGCAGGTATCGGGCCGCACAAGATCGGGCAGGGTGGTGGGAATGTTGCTGGTGACCGGCGGGGCCGGTTTTATCGGATCGAATGTCGTGGCTGCGCTGAACGATTCCGGCCGCAGCGACGTCGTGGTCTGCGATCTCCTCGGCAGCGACGGCAAGTGGCGCAACCTCGCCAAGCGGCAGCTTGTGGATATCGTGCCGCCGGCCGAGCTCGCTGACTGGCTGAAGGGCCGCAAGCTGGATGCCGTGATCCATCTCGGGGCGATTTCCGAGACCACCGCGACCGACGGCGATCTCGTGATCGAGACCAATTTCCGCTTCTCGATGCGCCTCTTGGACTGGTGCACGGCGGCTGCGGTGCCGCTGATCTACGCGTCATCGGCCGCGACCTATGGCGACGGTGCGGAGGGTTTTGACGACGATGCCTCGCTGGCCGCGTTGAAGAAGCTGCGGCCGATGAATCTCTACGGCTGGAGCAAGCATCTGTTCGATCTTGCGGTCGCCGAGCGCATCGCGCGCGGCGAGAGGTTGCCGCCGCAATGGACCGGCCTGAAATTCTTCAACGTGTTCGGCCCCAACGAATACCACAAGGGCGCGATGATGAGCGTGCTGGCGCGCCGTTTCGACGACGTCAAGGCGGGCCGCGTGGTGCAGCTGTTCAAGTCGCATCGCGACGGCATCGCCGACGGCGACCAGCGCCGCGATTTCATCTATGTCGACGACGTCGTGCGCGTCATCCTGTGGCTGCTGGCGACGCCCTCAGTGTCGGGCCTCTTCAATGTCGGCACCGGCAAGGCGCGCAGCTTCCGGGAGCTGATGTTAGCTGCCTATGCCGCGCTCGGCACCAGGCCCAACATCGAATACATCGACATGCCCGAGCAGATTCGCGGCAGCTACCAGTACTTCACCCAGAGCAAGGTCGATCGTCTCCACCGTGCCGGTTATAACGGCGGCTTCACGACGCTCGAGGACGCGGTGAAAGCCTATGTCGGGAATTATCTCGACCGGCCCGACCGTTTCCGCTGAGGTTTTGTTGATCATGGCGACGCCCATTCTCGATTTCGATGCCCTCGCGCAAGCCATCGCCGGCCGCACGGTGCTCTGCATCGGCGACATCATGCTGGACGAGTTCGTCTATGGCGAGGTGTCGCGGATCTCGCCGGAAGCGCCGACACCCGTCATCGCAGCCCAGCGCAGCGAGATCCATATCGGTGGCGCAGGTAACGTCGCGCGCAATATCGCTTCGCTCGGTGCGAGCTGTATCTTCGTCGGCCTTGTCGGCGACGACGATGCCGGCCGGCAGCTCGCCTCGGCACTCGCAGACCATGCCGGGATCGAAAGTGCGCTGGTGTGTGACCCGTCACGGCCGACCACCCGGAAAGTCCGCTTCGTCTCCGAGCATTTTTCCACGCATATGCTGCGCGCGGATTGGGAGCAGGCGCAAGCGGCCTCCGATGAGGTCGAGACCGGGCTGATCGAGGCGATCCTGCCGCAGATCGCGCGCGCCGATATCGTGCTGTTGTCCGACTACGCCAAGGGCGTGCTGACCGCGCGCGTCATCCGCCACACCATCGATGCCGCGCGCGCGGCCGGCAAGCCGGTGATCGTCGATCCCAAGAGCCTGAACTGGGCGATCTATCGCGGCGCGACGCTGCTCACGCCCAATCGCAAGGAATTTGCGGAAGCCACCCGCAGCCGCGCCGACACGCCGCAGAGCATCGTCGATGCCGGCGAGGACGTGATGCGGCTGGCCGATTGCGAGGCCATTCTGGTCACGCAGGGCGAGCACGGCATGACGCTGGTGCCGCGTCATGGCGAGGCGATCCACGTGCCAGCTTTCCCGGTGAAGGTACGCGACGTCTCCGGCGCCGGCGACACCGTCGCTGCCGCGCTCGCGGCCGCGCTCGCGGCGGGAGCGGATTGGGACACGGCGCTGCGGATCGCGAGTGCCGCGGCCGCGGTCGCCGTCGGCAAGCAGGGCACCGCCAGCGTCAGCGCCGCTGAGCTGCGCCGGAAGATCCTGCCGCACGCGACCCTGGCGGCCGAGGAGAAGGTCGTGAGCGCGCCAGGTCAGCTCGAGGCCCAGCTCGCCGAATGGAAGCGGGAGGGGCTGCGGATCGGCTTCACCAATGGCTGCTTCGACATCCTGCATCCCGGTCACGTCAAGGTGCTGACCGCGGCGCGCGCCGCCTGCGACCGTCTCATCGTCGGGCTGAACAGCGACGCCTCGGTGCGGCGGCTGAAGGGCGCGGATCGCCCGGTCCAGGACGAGCGGGCGCGCGCGGAGGTGCTGGCCGCGCTCGAGGCCGTCGATCTCGTCGTCGTCTTCGAGGAGGACACGCCGATCGACCTGATCAGGCGGATTACGCCGAGCGTGCTGGTGAAGGGCGGTGACTACACCCGCGAGCAGGTGGTCGGTCACGAGGTGGTCGAGGCCGCGGGCGGGGTGGTCGTGCTGGTCGACATTCTCCAGGGCTTCAGCACGACGGCGCTGGTCCATCGTGCGCGCGGAGGCGGCAAGTGACGGCTCTGGCGAGGGAGACGACCGCGCAGATATTGTGGCGGCGTTTGCGGAGCCCGGTCGCCTGGAGCGAGGCCGCCGACCTGTTCGCGATCCTCACGGTCGCGTCGCTGCCCTGGTCGACCTCGCTCACGGCAATCTTCAACAGCGTGTTCCTGCTCTGCATGGTGCCGTTCCTCGACGTCAGGGCATTCCTGCAGTCGCTGACGCGACCGATCTGTGCGGCGCCGATCGCATTGTTCGTGCTCGCGCTGGTGGGGACGCTGTGGTCGGACGCAGCCTGGGGAGCGCGGTTCTATGCGGTCGGTCCGACCATCAAACTGCTCGTGCTTCCCGTGCTGCTCTACCATTTCCAGCGATCGCCGCGCGGCTCCTGGATCTTCGTCGCCTTCCTGGTGTCCTGCGCGCTGTTGTCGGTGATGTCGTGGCTGGTTGCTTTTTATCCCGGCCTGGCACTGAGGCCCTATGATCCGCTCGAGCGCGGCATCTTCGTCAAGAATTACATCGACCAGAGCCAGGAGTTTACGCTCTGCGCTGTCGCGCTGGCCTATCCGACCACCCTGCTGCTGCGCGAGAAGCGGTATTGGCTCGCGGGATTGCTGACGGCGCTGGCGCTGAGCTTCTTCGTCAACATGGCCTTCGTGGTGGTGTCGCGCACCGCGCTCGTCACCGTTCCGATCATGTTCGGCGTGTTCGCGCTGCTGCATTTGAGATGGCGCAGTATCGCGATGATCTCCGTCGCACTGATCGCAGGCGCTGCGATCGCGTGGCAGGGCTCGCCGCAATTGCGCAAGACCGCCGACACTTTCGTCAGCGAGTATCAGCTCTACAACCAGAGGAACATTCCGACTTCGATGGGCGAACGCCTCGAGTACTGGCGCCACGCCATTCAATTCTTCAAGCAGGCGCCGCTTGCCGGGCATGGTACCGGCTCCTCGCAGGGACTGTTCGAACGGGCCGCCGAAGATCCCTCATGGATACCGGGCGTCAGGGTGTTTCCAAATCCGCATAACCAGTCGCTGCATGTCGCCATCCAGTGGGGCATCATCGGCATCGTCATCCTCTACGCAATCTGGATCTCACATCTCCTGCTGTTTCGCGGCGACGGGATTGCCAATTGGATAGGCCTTCTGGTCGTGGTGCAGAATGTCTTCACGTCCCTGTTCAACTCCCATCTGTTCGACTTCCACGAGGGCTGGATGTACGTCATCGGTGTCGGGGCTGCCGGCGGCATGGTGATCCGGGCACAACAGGGCAAGACGAAGGTTGGGGGAGCTGGTTCCTGAACGGCCGCGCGGCTGGCAAGTCTTGTCGAGATGGGCTATCAGCGCGGTCAGGTTGCAGCCATTGGGATATTCATCGGTCAGCGGATGACGCGTCTTTCGCATCTTACCTTGCGCAATTTCCTGATCGCGCTCCACGACCTGCTGGCGACGACAGCGGCGCTGTTCGCGGCCTTCTACCTGCGCTTCGAGGGTGGCGACGCTTTTTATGACCGCCTGCCGTTGCTGTTCCAGATCCTGCCCTATTTTCTGGCCTTCAGCGTGGTCGTTTTCTTCGTCTTCAACCTGACCACGACGAAGTGGCGCTTCATCTCGCTGCCGGACGCGCTGAACATCCTCCGCGTCGCGACCGTGCTGACGGCCGCGCTGCTGGCACTCGACTACATCTTCGTTTCCCCCAACATTCGCGGCGCCTTCTTCCTCGGCAAGGTGACGATCGTCCTCTACTGGTTTCTGGAGATCTTCGCGCTCAGTGCGCTGCGCATGGCCTACCGTTATTTCCGCTATACGCGGGTACGGCGCCACGCCCGTTCCGACGATGCCGCGCCGACACTGCTGATCGGTCGCGCGGCAGACGCCGAGGTGCTGTTGCGGGGTATCGAGAGCGGGTCGATCAAGCGGATCTGGCCGGTCGGCGTATTGTCGCCGTCGGGCGCGGATCGCGGGCAGCTGATCCGCAACGTGCCGGTGCTGGGCGGGCTCCACGATATCGAGGACGTCGTCGCCGACTACGCCAAGCGCAACAAGCCGATCGCGCGCTTCGTCATGACGCCGTCGGCATTCGAGCCGGAATCCCATCCCGAATCGATCCTGATGCGCGCGCGCAAGCTGGGTGTGATCGTCAACCGGATGCCCTCGCTCGACAGTGGCGATACGCCGCGCCTGACGGCTGTCGCTGTCGAGGATCTGCTGTTGCGGCCGAGCGAAAAGATCGACTATGCGCGCCTCGAAGCCCTGATCAGGGGCAAGGCAGTGATCGTCACCGGCGGCGGCGGCTCGATCGGCTCGGAGATCTGCGAGCGCGTCGTCGCCTTCGGCGCCGCGCGCCTCCTGATCCTGGAGAATTCCGAGCCGGCGCTCTACGCGATCACGGAGAAGCTCGCCGCGCAGGTTACGGCTGCGATCGAGGGGCGGATCGCCGACATCAGAGACCGCGAGCGCGTGATGCGGCTGATGGCCGAGTTCAAGCCCGACATCGTGTTCCACGCGGCGGCCCTCAAGCACGTGCCGATCCTCGAGCGCGACTGGAGCGAGGGCGTCAAGACCAACATCTTCGGCTCGATCAACGTTGCCGACGCGGCACTTGCCGCCGGCGCCGAGGCCATGGTGATGATCTCGACCGACAAGGCGATCGAGCCGGTGTCGATGCTGGGCCTGACCAAGCGTTTCGCCGAAATGTACTGCCAGGCGCTCGACCATGATCTTGCTGCGGGAGCCGCTCGCGCCAAGCCGCCGATGCGGCTGATCTCGGTTCGGTTCGGCAACGTGCTGGCCTCGAACGGCTCGGTGGTGCCGAAGTTCAAGGCCCAGATCGAAGCCGGCGGCCCGGTGACGGTGACGCATCCCGATATGGTTCGCTATTTCATGACCATCCGCGAAGCCTGCGACCTTGTCATCACCGCGGCGACGCATGCGCTCGGTACGGTGCGCTCGGACGTGTCGGTCTATGTCCTCAATATGGGCCAGCCGGTAAGGATCGCCGATCTCGCCGAGCGCATGATCCGTCTCTCCGGCCTGCAGCCGGGCTATGACATCGAGATCGTGTTTACGGGGATGCGGCCGGGCGAGCGCCTGAACGAAATCCTGTTCGCCTCGGAGGAGCCGACCCGCGAGATAGGCGTCGCCGGCATTATGGCGGCGCAGCCGAACGAGCCGCCGATGCAGACCCTGCGCAAATGGATCACGGCGCTGGACCAGGCGATCGCACGCGACGACCGGGCGACCATCAGGACCATCCTGCAGGAAGCGGTCCCCGAGTTCGGGTCGACCGCGGCCTGACCATGCAGCCGCAAGACAGGATCGCTGCCAAGATCGTCGTCGCAAGCCAGCATTATCCGCCGGATCCGAGCACGACCGCGGCGATCATGTCCGAAATAGCCTGCCACCTCGCCTCGAAGCACGACGTCGTCGTGCTGTCGGGCTCATCAGGCGCGCTGCCGGCCGCGCAGACCGGCTCCGGCAAGCCGCGCGTCGTTGCCGTCAAGAACCGGATCGCGGGCAAGGGGGCGCTGGTGCGCCGCGGCTTGTTCGAGCTCCTGTTCGTGTTGCGCATCTTCGTCGCGCTGATGCGACAGCTGAGGCGCGGCGATGTCGTGCTGACCGTCACAGCGCCGTTCATGCTGCCTTACGCCGTTGTCGCAGCGGCGTGGATGAAGGGGGCGCGTTCGGCCCTGATCATGCACGACCTCTTCCCTGATGTGCTGGTGATGGCCGGCATGCTGAAGCCCGGTTCGTTCGTCGCGGGGGCGATGCGCGCCGCCAACGGCCTGATGTTCCGCGGGCTCAATGCCGTCATCACGATCGGTCGCGATGCGGAGCGGCCGCTGCTCAGCTATGCCGGCATGACGCGGAACAAGATCCGCTTCGTCCCGAACTGGGCGACGCTGGTGCCGGCGGTGCGGCCGGTGACATCGGACAATCCGTTTCGTAAGCCGCTCGCGGCGCGCTTCATTGTCGGCTTGTCGGGCAATCTCGGTTTCACTCACGATCCGGAGATCGTGTTCGAGGCGGCCCGCCTTTTGACGGACCAGCCTGACATTCATTTCCTGCTATCGGGCTGGGGGATCGGCTTCGACAGGCTGACGCAGCTGCAGGCGAGTGCGAAATTGCCGAATGTGACTTTCGTGCCGCGGGTCGAGGATGCCGAACTCGAAAAATTGCTGGCTTCCGCCGATCTCTGGATCATTCCATACCGAAAGAACGTCGCGGGGGTGTCGGTGCCGAGCCGGTTCTATAACCTGCTTGCGGTCGGCCGTCCCGTCGTACTGGTCTCCGAGCCTGAGGCTGAAGCCGCGTTGACGGTGGTGGAGAACGGCCTTGGCTGGGTGGTGGCGCCGGGCCGACCCGATCAGCTTGCCGACGCCATCCTGATGGCGTCGACCTCCTGCGATGCTGCCATGGCCGAACGTGCGGTGAAGGCGGCATCGAAGTTCGATCGCAGCATTGCGATGAGCGCGTATGCCGACCTGATCGAAGAATTGCTGCGTCATCCCAGCCTCTCGGAGCAACGATGACCGAGAGCAAGGGGATCGTGCTGGTGACTGGAGCGAGCGGCTTTGTCGGGCGTCACGTCGCGCCGGCGCTTGCGCGCGCGGGATGGTCGGTCCGCGCAGCGGTTCGCAGCCCGAAAGGCCTCGACGGCGAGGTCGTCGTGGGGTCGATCGGCCCCGACACCGTCTGGCAGGCCGCGCTCGACGGCGTCGATGCCGTCGTGCATCTCGCCGCCCGGGTGCATCACCCGCGCGAGGAGCACGCGGGCGAGCTCTACCGCAACGTCAACACCGCAGGCACGCTGCACCTGGCACACTCTGCGGCAACTGCCGGCGTGCGCCGGTTCGTCTTCCTCAGCACCGCCCTCGTGCACGGCAGCAGCAATGAAGGCCGCGCCCCATTCAGCGAGGAGGACACCCTGGCCCCGCGCGGCGTTTACGGCATGTCCAAGGCCGCGGCCGAGGCAGGCTTGCGCACGCTGGCGCGCGACAGCGACATGGAGATCTCGGTGATCAGGCCGCCGCTGGTCTATGGCGCCGGCGCCAAGGGCAATTTCGCGCTCCTGGCGCGCGCGGTGCGTTTGGGATTGCCGCTGCCCCTTGCTGCGATCCGCAACCGCCGTGCATTCCTGGCGGTGCAGAACCTGTCGTCCTTCATCCTGCGCCGGCTGGCTGTCCCGGATCCGGCGAGCAATTTCGAGACATTCCTTGTCGCCGACTTTGAGCAGGTCTCGACGCCCGAACTTGTCGAGCGTCTGGCGCGGGCGTCCGGCAAGAGCCCGCGATTGTTCGGCGTGTCGCCGGAGCTGTTGGGCTCGCTGCTCGGCCTGGTCGGCCGGCAGGACACGCATCACAGTCTCTTTGGCTCGTTCGAGCTCAACGTCTCGAAGGCGATCGCAACGGGATGGCAGCCGGAGGTGTCGCTTGACGAGGGCTTGCGGCTGGCGCTCGCCGCTCAGGAAGCCTGAGGGCGCGAGAACCGCCGGAGTATGACAGCGACCGCGATCACGCCCGCCAGGAGCGCGAGCAGCGTGACCGTCGTCGAGCCGGCGCGAACGGTCAGGATGGCCAGCCCCGCCAGCGCAAGGTTGAGCGCGAAGATCTCGCCGACCACGCGGGGGACGGTGAAGCCGTTGTCGGTGGCGCGCTGGTAGAAATGCGAGCGATGGGCCAACCAGAATTGTTCGCGGCGCGCGATGCGGCGGAACAGCGTGATGGTGGAATCGACGAGATAATAGGCCGGCAATAACAGCGCCGCCGCGATTTGTCCGCTCCAGGCGAGCTCAAGCAGGCACCAGCCGAGCAGAAGGCCGATCGGCAGGCTGCCGACATCGCCCAGGAATACCTTTGCGACCGGCTTGTTGAACGGCGCGAAGCCGAGCAGGGCGCCGCAGAGGGCCGTTGCCAGCAGCGCTGCGGAGGAAGGGAGGTCGCCCCACCATCCGAGCAACCCGAGCGCGGCCGTGACCGGCACCACCTCCGCCACCGTCATCAGGTCGAGCCCGTCCATGAAGTTGACGAGATTCACGAACCAGACACCGCCGAGCACAATCACGCAACGTTCCAGCGCCAGCGGCAGGGCCGGCACGAGGCGCGCGTCCCCGGGCGCCGTGAACACGACCGCACCGACGCAGGCTGTCTGCAGCAAGAGCCGCGTGAACAGCGGAAGAGATACCAAATCGTCGACGAACCCGACGAGGGCGATGACGATCGTCGCGAGGACGAGGGCCGCCGGGATTGTCACGAGGCCCCAGGCCGCCCAGCCCAAAGCGACCACGAGTGTCGCCAGGATGACCGCAATGCCCGCGCCCTGCGGTGTCGGTATCGTGTGCGAGGAGCGTGCGTTCGGCCGCGCCAGCGCATAGCGCTGCAGCAGGGGATGGCTGGTCCAGGTGATGAGCGCCGAGATCGGCGCGGCGACCGCAACGGCAAGCAGCGACGGCAGGATTGGAAGCGCGGTCACTCCGGGACCCCGAGCTGCGCCGAGCCTTGCGTGGCTTTCTCCGCGCTCACGATCCAGACCAGGCCGCCGACGGCGCCGACGATGAACGAGACCGCGCCAAACAACAGCGAGACGTTGACGCCTTCGCTGGCGGCGAGCCCGGCGAAGCCGAAAGCCAGGCCCATGCTTGCCTCGCGCACGCCCCAGCCGGCGATCGAGATCGGCATCAACGTGATCAGGATCACCGGTGGCACCAGCAGGAAGACCTGGGCGAAGCTGATGGGGGCGGCGATCGACTGCACGACGCACCAGGCGATGACCGCGGTGAGCACGTGAACGAGGAGCGAGAGGATCGCCACCCGCGGTCCGCGTGCCGCGTTGAAGATGACGCGATTGGCGATCACGGCACAGGCGTGGAGGTGATGGGTCGCCCACCAGGTCTTCAGCCACGACCATTTCAGCGCGCCGAAGATCAGGAAGCCGATGCCGCCGGCGAGCGCGGCGAAGTCGACCAGCAACAGCGCCGAGCGGCCGTGCGGGTCGGTGATCAGCCGATAGCTCCAGGGCAGGCTCGCGACGATGAGGATCGCCAGCGCAATCAGGCCAATCGCGCGATCGACAAAGATCGAATAGGTCGCCGCGCGCCATCCAGCGCCGGCGCGCGCGACCAGCCACAGCCGGACCGCGTCGCCGCCGATCGCGGAGGGCAGGGTCTGGTTGAAGAAGGAGCCGATCACGTTGTAGCGCATGGCGCGGGCGAGCTCGAGCGGCGCGCCGCATGCGGCGCTGACATCGCGCCAGCGCAACACGCCGATGAAGATCTGCAGGAACGTCACCGCGATCGCCAGGCCGATCCAGACCAGGCTGGACACGGTGAAGCGCGAGACCAGCTCGGTCAGATCGACCTTGCGCAATGCCAGATAGAGCAGGGCCGCGGAGATCAGGATTTTGGCCGTCGACAGCAGGATTCGGCGCATCTCGTCCGCATGAACTGGGTTGGCGAAGGTTGCGGTCACCCGACGCCAGGCGCCGAATTCGGCCGCTTTGGTATGGTTTTGGCGCCGATCTTGCAATAGCTCTCTTGAAGCCCTCTTGAAGCTCTCTTGCAATGGCTCTTAAGCCCTTGTGGGGGGCTCTTTACTGTTAAATTGGCTGGCTATTGCGGCCCCCTCGGGACGCCGTCTAAAGAGACTGGCATGGCCAGTGTGGCGAACACGTCCTCGGATTTGCCTTGGCGGATTTACCTTGGGAACAGGATGACGGATCAGGCGATTTTGGTCACGGGAGCCGCGGGCTTCATCGGCTTTCACGTCGCCCGGCAGCTCCTGGCCGAGGGCAGGCCAGTCGTCGGATTGGATAATCTCAACACCTATTACGATCCGGCGCTGAAGCAGGCGCGGCTGGCGCTGTTGCGCAGCGAGGCCGGTTTCTCCTTCGTGCAGGCCGATCTTGCCGATCGCGAGGCGATGGCGGCGCTGTTTGCGCGACATCGATTTGCCCAAGTCGTGCATCTGGCGGCCCAGGCCGGCGTCCGCTACTCGATCGACCAGCCCCACAGTTACGTCGATTCCAACCTCCAGGGCTTTCTCAACATGCTGGAGGGCTGTCGGAACAACGGCTGTCGTCATCTCGTCTACGCCTCGTCATCCTCCGTTTACGGCGCGAACACGAAACTGCCGTTTTCCGTGCAGGACCGGACCGATCATCCCGTGAGCTTTTACGCCGCGACCAAGAAGGCGAACGAGGTGATGGCGCAGTCCTACAGCCATCTGTACCGGCTGCCGGTCACGGCCTTGCGGTTTTTTACAATCTACGGCCCGTGGGGACGGCCTGATATGGCCATGTTTCTGTTCGTAAACGCCATCCTGGCCGGCAAGCCGATCCGGCTCTTCAACCATGGCAGGATGCGCCGCGACTTCACCTATATCGACGATGTGACCCGTGTCGTGTCCAAACTGATCGATCTTGTGCCTGCGGACAATCCGGCTGCCGCAAATGCGCCGTCTCGAACCTACAATGTCGGAAATCACCGCCCCGAAGAGCTGATGCATGTCGTCGGACTTCTGGAGCGGGAGCTGGGCCGGACGGCGATCAAAGAATTGCTGCCGATGCAGCCGGGAGATGTGGTGGAAACGTTCGCGGATGTCGAGGATTTGATGCGCGACACCGGCTTTGCACCGTCAACGCCGATCGAGCACGGGGTCCACAATTTTGTCACCTGGTATCGCGACCACTACAAGGTTTGAAACGACGATGGACAAACGCATTATCCCCTTGATCATGTGCGGTGGTGCCGGCACGCGGCTGTGGCCGGCTTCGCGCGAGGTGCGGCCAAAACAGTTCCTGCCGCTGTTCGGCCCGCGCTCGACCTTCCAGGACACGCTGCTGCGTGTCTCCGATGCGTCGCTGTTCGACCGGCCTGTTGTCATCACCAATGCGGCGTACCGCTTCATGGTGCTGGAGCAGCTCGCCGAGATCGGCATCGAGGCCGACGTGATCCTCGAGCCGATGCGCCGCGACTCCGGTCCTGCGATCGCCGCCGGCGCGGCATTCGCGCAAAACCGCACCAGTGAAGCGATCGTGCTGGCGCTCGCCGCCGATCACGTGGTGCAGAACAATGCCGCCTTCGTCGCGGCATGCCGCGAGGGCCTCAGCGCCGCGAGCACGGGACGCATCGTCACCTTCGGCGTCAAGCCGGAGCGGCCGGCGACCGAATACGGCTATATCAGCCCGGGTGAGCCGATCTCAGGCGAAGTGCATGCGGTCGCGCGCTTCGTCGAGAAGCCCGATGCGGTGAAGGCTTCGGATTACGTCAATTCCGGCTATCTCTGGAACAGCGGCAACTTCATGTTCCCCGCGGCGCTGCTGCTCGACGAATATCGCAAGGTCGATGCGGCGAGTGTGGATGCGGTGTCCAATGCGGTGAACAATGCCGGTCGCGATCTCGGCTTCGTGACGCTGGAGCCGCAGGCCTTTGGTGCGGCCAAGGCGATCTCGATCGACTATGCCGTGATGGAAAAGACCTCGCGCGCGGCCGTGGTGCCGGTGTCGTGCGGCTGGTCCGATGTCGGCTCCTGGCGCGCGGTGTGGGAATTGTCCGACAAGGATGCGCAAGGCAATGCGGCCCACGGCACCGCCGTGTTCGAGGATTCGCGCAACTGCAACGTCACGACCGATCATGCGCTGGTCGCGCTCGAAGGCGTCGACGATCTCGTCGTCGTCGCGACCGCGGATGCGGTGCTGGTCTCGCGCCAGCAGGACGCCAACGGGCTGAAGCGCCTGATCACCAAGCTGAAGGCGGTCGCGCCCAAGGTCACCGAGGAGCATCTCAAGGTGCATCGCCCCTGGGGCAGCTATCAGTCGGTCGACAATGGCGAGCGCCACCAGGTCAAGCGCATCGTGGTGAAGCCGGGCGGACGGCTGTCGCTGCAGAAGCACCACCATCGCGCCGAGCACTGGATCGTGGTCCGCGGTGCCGCCCGTGTCACCGTCAACGAGACGGTGAAGACGGTGCACGAGAACGAGTCGATCTACATCCCGATGGGCGCGGTGCACCGGATGGAGAACCCCGGTAAAATCATGCTGGAACTGATCGAGGTCCAGACCGGGTCCTATCTCGGGGAAGACGACATCATCCGGATTGAAGACGACTATCAAAGGTCGTAACCAGCGAACTCCGAATCACGCGATCCGGGCCCCAAAGCCTGCTTTCGGTGGCTAAGGCCCGGAGAACGTGTAACTTTTTGAATCAAATCGTGTCCGGTCAATTTGGCCGGCATTCGCCACATTTGTGGCGCCCGTGCTAGAAGCAGCCCGGGGATTTGCGTTGAATCGGGGTTTGCTCAGATGAGTTCCATGGGATCACAGCCGGCAAGGGCCGGCTTGCGCGTCGGTGTCATCGGCGCCGGCGTGATGGGCAGCAACCATGCGCGGGTGCTCGCCGGCCTGCCCGGCGTCACCCTGGTCGGCGTGGTCGATCCTTCACCCACGCATCGGACGCGCGCGACGGAGCTCGCCGGATGCAACAGCTTCGAGACGCTCGACCAGCTCCTCGCCGAGGGCGTCGATGCCGTCACCATCGCAGCGCCGACGCATCTGCATCACGAAGTCGCGCTGGCCTGCATCGCCAGGAATATCCACGTGCTGGTCGAGAAGCCGATCGCCTCCACGGTGGAAGAGGGTCGCGAGATCGTCGCCGCCGCGCAAAAGGCCGGCGTCACGCTGATGGTCGGCCATGTCGAGCGCTTCAATCCGGCCGTTGCCGCGGTCAAGCAGGCGATCGCGGGCGAGGACATTCTCTCCATCGCGATCACCCGCGTCGGCCCGTTCCCGCCGCGCATGTCCAATGTCGGCGTCGTCATCGACCTCGCCGTGCACGACATCGATCTGATCCGCTGGTTCACCGAATCCGACATCGTCGAGGTGCAGCCGCAGCTGTCGAGCGCGGTCGCCGAGCGCGAGGACATCGCGCTGCTCCAGTTCCGCACCGCCAATGGCGTGCTTGCCCATATCAACACCAACTGGCTGACGCCGTTCAAGGCGCGCAGCGTCACGGTCGCGACCCGCGGCAAATACGTGATGGGCGATCTTCTGACGCGCCAGGTCACCGAATGCTTCGGCTTCAAGCCTGACGGCAGCTATTCGATGCGGCATCTGCCTGTCGGCCATGACGAGCCGCTGCGCGCCGAGCTGATCGCCTTCCTCAAGGCCGTTCGCAACGGCGAGACCCCTGCGGTCACCGGCGACGAAGGCGTCGCCAGCCTCGAGATCGCGACGCAGTGCCTCGAGACGCCATCGCGGCCCGCAGCGACGTCGCCCGCCCGCAAGGGTCCGCGCCGCGTCGCCGGCTAAATCCCTCCATGTCGACCAGGCAAGAAGGCGCCAAGAACCAGGCCATGAACCAGCATCTTCGTTCCGAACCGATTCCCTTCATCGACGTCGCCTCGCAGCGCGTGCGGCTCGGCGCCTCGCTCGATGCCGCCGTCAAGCGCGTGATGGACCATTGCCAGTTCGTCAACGGTCCTGAGGTCTTCGAGCTGGAGAAGCAGCTTGCGGCTTATTGCGGCGCCAAGCACGTGGTGGCGTGCTCCAACGGCACCGATGCGCTGCTGATGGTGCTGATGGCGAAGAGCGTCGGGCCCGGCGATGCCGTGCTGTGTCCTTCCTTCACCTTCATTGCGACCGCCTCGCCGGCGGCACGGACCGGCGCGACGCCTGTTTATGTCGACGTCGATGAGACGACCTTCAACATGGACCCGGAATCGCTCAAGCGGGGCATTGCGGCTGCGCGCAAGGCCGGCTTGAAGCCTGTGGCGGTCATTCCGGTCGATCTGTTCGGACAGCCGGCCGACCACGATGCCATCGCCGAGATCGCCGCGTCCGAAGGACTCTTCATCATCGATGACGCCGCGCAAGGTTTTGGCGCAAGCTACAAGGGTCGCAAGCTCGGCACCTTCGGGCTCGCCACCACGACCAGCTTCTTCCCGGCAAAGCCGCTCGGCTGTTTCGGCGACGGCGGCGCGATCCTGACCGACGACGACGAGCTCGCGGCGACGCTGCGCAGCATCCGCGTGCATGGGCAGGGCGTCGACAAATACGACAATATCCGCCTCGGCCTCACCGGCCGGCTCGACACCATGCAGGCCGCGATCCTGATCGAGAAGCTGAAGATCTTTGACGACGAGATCGCCGCCCGCAACAAGGTCGCGGAGCGCTACGCGCGCGGCCTGTCCAATGTGGTCACGGTGCCGCGTCTGGCGCCGGGCAATACCTCGGTCTGGGCGCAGTACACGATCCGCCTGCCTGAAGGCACCGACCGCGACGGCTTCGCGGCTGCGCTGAAGGCGCAGGGCGTGCCGACCGCGGTCTATTACGGCAAGTCGATGCATCAGCAATCCGCCTACAAGCAATATCCGATCGCGGAGGGTGGCCTGCCTGCCTGCGAGAGCCTGTCGCAGGACGTCATCAGCCTGCCGATGCACGCCTATTTGACCGAAGCCGATCAGGAGCGAATCATCGCCGCCGTGCACGGCGCGCTCGCGGGGTGAGGTTCACCTCTCCCGCGTGCGGGAGAGGTCGGATCGCGCGAGCGATCCGGGTGAGGGCTCTCTCCTCCGGGAGAGTCTTCGCTGTCGAGACACCATCTCCCCAACCCTCCCCCGGCAAGCGGGGGAGGGGGCGCACTTCCGTCGCGGTTTGCATCTAGACCTAATCGCGCCATGCTCTAGAACAGTCCGCATGCTCGGACGCATCTTCACCGTTGGCGGTTACACGCTGCTCTCGCGGCTGACGGGGTTTGCCCGCGACATCATGCTCGCGGCGATCCTCGGCGCCGGCCCTGTGGCCGACGCCTTTTTCGTGGCGCTGCGACTGCCCAATCATTTCCGCGCAATCTTCGCCGAGGGTGCCTTCAACGCCGCCTGGGTGCCGGCCTATGCACATGTCCATGGCGAGAAGAGGGAGGCGGCGGCACACCTTTTCGCCGACCGCATCTTCACGCTGCTGCTGGCCTCTCAAGTTGTGCTGCTGATCGTCGCCTGGCTGTTCATGCCTCAGGCCATGAGCATTCTGGCGCCGGGCTTTTCCGAGGACGCCGAGCAGCGCAAGCTCGCGATCGAGCTGACCCGGATCACCTTTCCCTATCTGCTGCTGATCACGCTGGTGACGCTCTATGGCGGCATGCTGAACGTGATGCAGCGCTTTGCCAGTGCCGCCGCCGCGTCGATCTTTCTCAACGTCGCGATGATGATGACGCTGGCGGTCGCCGTCTGGTTTCCGACCGCCGGCCATGCTGCGGCCTGGGGCGTCCTCATCTCGGGCTTCCTGCAATATTTCCTGCTCGCCGGCGATCTCGCCCGCCATGGCGGTCTGCCGCGCTTCGCGCCGCTGAGGCTCGACGAAGACGTCCGCAGCTTCTTCAAGGCGCTCGGGCCGGCCACATTGGGCTCGATGGGGACGCAGATCGCGCTGTTCGCCGACACCATCATCGGGACCTTCCTGCCGGCAGGCGCGCTGTCGGCGCTGTACTACGCCGACCGTCTCAATCAATTGCCGATCGGCGTCATCGGCATCGCCATCGGCACGGTGCTGTTGCCGGAAATGTCGAAACGCATCACGGCCAACGACCATGACGGCGCGATGAAGGCGCAGCGCCGCGCCTTCGATTTCACGCTGCTGTTCTCGATCCCGTTCGTCGCGGCCTTCCTGACCGTGCCCGACGAGATCATGCGCGCGCTGTTTGCCCGCGGCGCGTTCACCAAATCTGACGCGATTGCAGCGGGCGGCACGCTCGCTGCGTATGCGATCGGCCTGATCCCGTTCGTGCTGATCCGCAGCGCGGTTGCGACCTTCTACGCCCGCAAGGATACGGCGACGCCGGTACGCGCGTCGCTGACCGGCATCGCCGTCAACGTCGCGCTGAAAGTCGCCCTGATGGGATCGCTGGCCCAGATCGGCCTTGCGCTCGCGACTGCCGTCGGCGTCTGGACCAATCTCTTGCTGGTGCTGTTCTTTGCCGTGCGTCGCGGCTTTCTCGTGCTCGACCGCGCCTGGCTGATGTCGCTCGGCAAATTCCTGCTGACCGGGGTAGTCCTCGCGGCCGCCTTCTGGCTGATCGCGGGCGTCAGCGGATCTACGTTGGGCGCGATGCGCTTCCACGACGAGGTTGCGCTGGTCCTGCTCGCCGTCGGCGGCACGATCGTCTACGCGCTCGCGATCCTCGTGCTGTTCGGCCGTAGCTGGCTGGTCTCGCTGGTACGCGGCTAGACCCGAGCGAATGGTCAGCATTCAACTCGCCAGTTTTCTCTCCTTGGCGAACGGGCTGAGACCAAGCCAGGTTTGAGTCGAGGACGCGATTTGCCGGTCGCCAGTCAGAAGCATCCGACGACTGTCCACGGCCGCCCGGACCGTGTCGAGCCCCATCCAGATTGCAGTCATGCTGCGCAGATCAACGGAAATATAGAGGTCGACGTCAAATCCGGGATCGACCGAGCACAGGTCGACGCCTTCCTCTGGATCGACGATCAGCCACCAGTGTCGTTGCGTCGCCGAAAGCTCGGGGTAGACGAACTGGATGATGTTTCGCCGCCTGGGCATCGGCGTCGGATTCAGATTTCGCCGCATATCCCACATCAGCAGTTGAACGTCGAGGTGCTGGAGCGACAGGTCGGCCTTGATCCGGCGTTGGCCCCAGATTCCAAATCCTTCGACGATGGGAGTGAGTTCACGTCCCGCCGGCGTCAGCCGATATTCATAGAGGCCAGGCTCCGAAGCCAATGCTTCCCGCGCGACAATCCCCGCCGACTCGAGATCCTTGAGCCGCTGCGATAGCAGCGCGGGCGACATCCGGGGAACACCACGTCGCAGATCGTTGAAGCGCGTCGAGCCGGCCATCAGCTCCCGCAGCAGCACCACAGTCCAGCGTGTACACAGAACCTCGGCGGCCATCGCGACGGGACAGAACTGCTTGTAGCTGCCAGCAGCCATGTTCTCTCTCCTGGTGGACCATTTGCGAACGTACTGCGGAATTCGCATTGGCTTCCAGTTCAAAATCTGTACCGGCATCGATTCAGTTCGTGAACTAGTGGCGTGCAGAGGGCCCTTGCTACCTCTCAGCATACGGATTTGGACCGCTCCACCGGGCTTGAAGGACCGTCGCGACGCGTCGGCCGAAAGCCTCATGGCATCAACTCACAATGACAGGGTAATTGCGATGACAAGGATTTTCTGCAGGCCCAGGCTCTCCATGGCGAGCGTTGCGACGTTCGGCACGGTGTTGCTCTACTCGGGCACAGCATCCGCCGCTGTGGCCACGATCAGCCGCAGCGTTGACGTGAAGGCGGCTGCCCGGGACGTCTGGTCGCTGATCGGGCCGTTCTGCGCGATCAAGGATTGGCTGCCCCCGGTGGGTCAGTGCATCGAGGACGGCAAGGCGCCATCGACGCGCATTCTCGTCACGAAGGACGGAAGGGCCGCTTTCGTCGAGACACAAGTCGCCCGGAATGAAGCCGAGTACAGCTACTCCTACAAGTTCCTGACGAGCCCGCTGCCCGTCTCGAACTACACCGCAACGATCAAGGTGACTGCGAAAGCCAATGGCTCTTCCACCATTACCTGGAACGGTTCCTATACGCCCGAGCCAGGGCAGGAGAAGGCCGCGAGCGAAGCATTGCTCGGCGTCTATGAAGCGGGGCTCGCTGAAATCCAGGCAAGATTCGCGAAATAGGTCCGAAGCTCCGGACGTTCAACAGATCAGATCAAGGAGATCGACATCATGACGATTTACAGCGGCAAATGCTTTTGCGGCGCGGTCGAAATCGAAGCGGAGGGCGCACCGGAGGCCATGGGATATTGCCATTGCTCGTCGTGCCGCTCCTGGTCGGCCGCCCCAGTGAACGCATTCACATTGTGGAAGCCGCAGAACGTGCGGGTGACCAAGGGCGCCGAATTCGTCGCCACCTACGCACAATCGGAGCTGAGCCATCGGCAATACTGCAAGGGCTGCGGGGGGCATCTCATGTGCGACCATCCGCCGCTTGGGCTCGTCGACGTGTACGCAGCCACATTGCCGACGCTGAAGTTCGCGCCGGGCGTGCACGTCAATTATTCCGAGACGGTGTTGCCGATCAGGGACGGCCTGCCGAAACTGAAGGATTTTCCCGCCGAATTCGGAGGCTCAGGTGTCGCCGTTTCTGAATAGCCCCCTGGTCTGGACGTTGATCGCGCTGATCTTGTCCATGGCCGGAATCCTTCATGACCTCAGCTGAACTTCTTAACAGGAGAGCAGCCGTCTGATCGTCCGGCGATCTTTTTTCCGCGGCGTGCAGCCGCGGAAAAGAAGCCTGATTGTGAGTGGGGTGAGCGCTTGAAGTTGTTCTGCGCCAGATCGCAGAGATGCACCGACCAAAATGATGATGCCTGCAAATAAAGAAAACAGGATGCGCATCCTGCAGAGCTACTACTCAAATGTATGTTTCTCGTTCGTGATGCTCTGGTAGATTTCGCCGGAAATCAAATGGCCGACGCCGCTGACATCGCCGGGACTGCCGATATACCGCCAGCCCGTAAGTTGTTTGCCGCTGGAGACGTCCCAAAACCGAAACTCGACCTTGATGCGGCCATCGGGTTGACGGCCGATGCGGCCAACGACCAATCCCTGTGTGCTGGTTCTGCGCCAATCGGCAAATACAGGCAGCAGATCGACATTCACGTTCTTGTTCAGGAAAGCCACCTGATCAACCAATTCGACCACGCTGGTTTGTCTCAGGTCTGATGCAATGGTCCGCACGATCGTATCGGAGAGCTCGGTCTCCGAAGGGCCGCCTACGATAAAGTCAGGCAGCGCAATCCGGAGCGGCTGACTCGTTCGAATAACCGGACGCTGAAGGAAAGGATCGGCGGCCGCAGGTACGCTTATCGCAATGGCAATGGCAGCAGCGATGGTTCGAACGCGCATCAAGAATGCCCCGGAAGACAATGACCGCGAGTGGAGGTGAGCATTCGGGCGGAATTTGGGGCGCGACCGCAGAGGCTCGGAAGTCGCCGCGGGAGGGGCTCGCCTCCAGGGTGCAACCAGCTCTTGCACATCTCTTGATTTTGCGCGATTGCCGTGCTATTGGCTGCTCATGATGAAATGCTCGCGCAAAGTCAACTTCTGGAACATGACCCGCTTCGGTTGGGCCGTGGAAGGAGTCGTGCGCTAGCAATTCGACGACGACATCTCTTCCACCAGGCCCCGCCGGCATCGGACGGGGCCTTTTGTTTGGCCACGCTCCCTGCCGGCACAACAGCAGGAGCATACGATGCCACCACAACTCACGGATATCTCGCCTGGAATTGAGGGAGAGGCCGCAAGGCGCGGCCTCACGCTCTCGATCGTCCAGGCAAAGAGCGCGATCGACCAGGCATTGGCGGAGCGTCTCAAGGCGTCTGCGTCTGCGCTGGACGGCGCTGTGCTGGATGCTGCCGGACCAACGGCCGCATCGACGCCTGGCCTCCTCGGTCTGCTCAAGCGAGCCTGGCTTGCGTTTCTGGCGCGGCGCCAGAACCCGCAGCCTGCCTTGCAGGATCTGAGCGACAGGGAGCTGATGGATATCGGCCTGACGCGCGGCGAGGTCGACTATCTCTCGCCACAACGCGCCATCGACAAGTTGAGGGATAGCACGATGTATCTATGGAGCGGCCGTGGGATGTAAATGACCATGCCGCGCTAAGATAAGAGAAGGACTGATATCATGGTCTCAAACGCGGTCATTCCTCGGGCCGATTGTGAAATCCGACGATTGACTGTCGATGATCTGGATTGTCTCCGCGAGATTCGCGCGGAGGCAATTCGGGCGCATCCTCAGACGTTTGGATCTCCTGAAGAGGACGAAGGCGGCGATGTGATGATGGCGGCCTATCGCCAATGGCTCGGCGAGACGATCCTCGGCGCGTTTGGATGTGAGGGTCTGATCGGAGTCGCGGGCTTCTATGTCTCGCGATACAGGAAATCGCAGCATAGGGGACATATCTTCTCGGTCTATGTGCGGGAGAACGAACGCGGCAAGGGTGTCGGAGATCGGCTCGTCAAGGAGCTTCTTGCCCAAGCCGAGGCGCGTGTCGAGCAGGTGCACCTTGCCGTGGGATCGACGGCGGTTGCTGCCATCAAGACTTATCAGCGAAATGGTTTCGAGATCTATGGCACCGATCCCAGTGTCATTCGCATCGGTGATACCACCTATGACCATTACCTGATGATGAGGAAATTCAGCACTAGCGCCGGCCCCGACAGCCCGGCTTCCATTGGGGCCTGACGCATCAGGCCCCACAGGGAAATGACCGCGCTGCGGCCGTTCCGTCCGATCCCGCTCTGAGGCGCTGGGCGCGGGTCATTTTTTCGCGGGGGCCGCCTGCCTAAACCCGTTTGCACTGCCTCTTTTTCCACGGCAATATGCCGGCAAAACAACCATAGGACGGGACAAGACAATGGCAGCCCCCATCAAATTCGGCGTCGGCCAAAGCGTGCTGCGCAAGGAGGACGACGCGCTGATCCGCGGCAAGGGCCGCTATACCGACGATTACACGCCGCAAGCTGCGCTGCGCTGCCTGGTGCTGCGCTCGCCGCATGCACACGCCAAGTTCACCGTCGATGCGAGCCGCGCCCGGACGCTGCCTGGGGTCGCACTGATTCTCACCGCGGCCGAGGTCGGCGATCTCGGCAATCTGCCCTGCCTGTTCAATCTGGAGACCGATCCGTTCACCGGCCCGCCTTACCCGATCCTGGCCAAGGACGAGGTGCGGCATGTCGGCGATGCCGTCGCTTTCGTGGTTGCCGAGACCATCGACCAGGCCCGCGACGCGATCGAGGCCATCGACGTCAAATGGAGCCCGCTGCCGGCGGTGACCGGCGTCGTCAACGCCGTCAAGAAAGGCGCGCCGCAGGTCTGGCCGGACAAGCCGGGCAATGTGCTGTTCGACGTCTCGATCGGCGACAAGAAAGCGACTGAAGCCGCCTTCGCCAAGGCGCATACGGTTGCCGAAATCTCGATCGTCAATCCGCGCGTGGTTGCAAGCTTCATGGAGACGCGCGCGGCGGTCTGCGAATACGACGCCAAGGCCGATCATCTGACCCTGACGGTCGGCAGCCAGGGCAGCCACCGTCTGCGCGACATCCTCTGCCAGAATGTGCTGAACATCCCCACCGACAAGATGCGGGTGATCTGTCCCGATGTCGGCGGCGGCTTTGGCACCAAGCTGTTCCCGTACCGCGAATACGCCCTCATGGCCGTCGCCGCGCGCAAGCTGAAGAAGGCCGTCAAATGGTCGGCCGATCGCTCCGAGCATTTCATGGGCGATGCCCAGGGCCGCGACAACGTCACCACCGCCAAGATGGCGCTGACTGAAGACGGCAAGTTCCTGGCGATGGATTGCGACCTGATGGGCGACATGGGCGCGTATCTGTCGACCTTCGGGCCCTATATCCCGCATGGCGGCGCCGGCATGCTGCCGGGCCTTTACGACATCCAGGCGTTCCACTGCCGAGTGCGCACCATCTTCACCCACAGCGTGCCGGTCGACGCCTATCGCGGCGCGGGCCGGCCCGAGGCCGCCTACGTGATCGAACGTCTGGTCGATGCCTGTGCGCGCAAGCTCGAGATGACGCCGGATGCGATCCGTCGCAAGAACTTCATCCCGCCGAAGGCGCTGCCCTACAAGACCGCGACCGGCAAGGTCTACGACTCAGGCGATTTCGCCGCGCATCTGAAGCGCGCGATGGAAATCGGCGAGTGGAAGGAATTCGGAAAACGCGCCAAGGCGGCGAAGAAGCATGGGCTGATCCGCGGCATTGGCCTTGCGAGCTATGTCGAGATCTGCGGCGTAATGGGCGAGGAGACCGCCAATGTGCGGCTCGACCCCAACGGCGACGTTACCGTCCTGATCGGCACGCAGTCGAGCGGGCAGGGTCACCAGACCGCCTATGCGCAGATCGTCGCCGAGCAGTTCGGCGTTGCGCCGGAGCGCGTCCACGTCCGCCAGGGCGACACCGCAGAGATCGCCACGGGCCTCGGCACCGGCGGCTCGGCCTCGATTCCATCAGGCGGCGTCAGCGTCGAGCGCGCCACGCGCGAGCTCGGGCAAAAGCTCAAGGAGATCGCGGCGCAGGCGCTGGAAGCCAGCGCCGGTGACCTCGAGATCACCGACGGCATCATCAGGATCGCCGGTACCGACCGCTCGATCTCGTTCGCGGATCTCGCCAAGCGGCCCGGCGTCGATCCGTCGAAGCTGAATGGCAGCGCGACCTTCGCCAGCGCTGACGGCACCTACCCGAACGGCACGCATCTGGCGGAGGTCGAGATCGATCCGGCCACCGGCATCATCAGAATCGTCAACTACGTGATCGTCGACGATTTCGGCAAGACGCTGAATCCGCTGCTGCTGGCGGGCCAGGTGCATGGCGGCGCCATGCAGGGCATCGGCCAGGCGCTGATGGAGCAGGTGGTCTATGGCGCGACCGATGGCCAGCTCATCACCGCGACTTACATGGATTACGCGCTGCCGCGCGCGGCGGACGGCCCGTCCTTCGTGTTCGAGACCCACAACATTCCCTGCACGACCAATCCGATGGGCGTGAAGGGTGCGGGCGAGGCCGGCGCGATCGGGTCCTGCCCGGCCGTCGTTAACGCCATCGTCGATGCGCTCTGGCGCGAATACAAGATCGATCACATCGACATGCCGGCCACGCCGGAGCGGGTGTGGATCGCGATCAACGAGCACCACCGCCGCCACAGCCTGTAAGGCGTCGCGCCCGGCTCGCGGTGGGAATAATCGCCCGCGGCCGGGTTCTAACCATCAATGGCCTGTTCCCCCAACCGACTTGCGAGCCGGAGAAGAAGACTCATGAAACGAATGTTTGTTGTCGCGGGTACCCTGTTTCTGGGTGCAGGCGCCGTGATGGCGCAGCAGGAGGTCGCCGTCCAGCAGGACAATCTGATGCGCTCGCAGGCCAAGAGCATGTACGGCGTGATCCTCAAGATGGCGAAGGGCGACATTCCCTACAACCAGAAGCAAGTCGACGAGGCAATCGCCAGCCTGGAGGCGGACGTCGCCAAGATTGCCAAGACCTTCGAGGTCAATCCCAAGCAGAACGTGGTCAACGCCACCTATGGTTCGTCGCCAAAGGTGTGGCAGCAGAAGGCTGATTTCGAATCAAAAATCCCGCCGGTGCAGAAGGCGATCGCCGACGTCAAGGGCAAGATCCACGATGTCGCCAGCCTCAAGGCGGCCTACACCACGATCAACGACCGCTGCAACGATTGCCACGAAACGTATCGGCTGAAGCTGAAGTAGCGGTTGCGAATCCTTCGCCACAAGTTCGGTGTCATCGCCCGGCTTGACCGGGCGATCCAGTACTCCGAGATGGTCGTGGTTCAACCGATGGGCCGCGGTGTACTGGATTCCCCGCCTTCGCGGGGAATGACAGCCGTGAGTGCCGCAAATTCTGTCCGCTTGCCCTGACGGATCGCCGTCAGAAGGACTATGTTTGCTCGCGCCGCCGCGGCGTTGATGCCTGACGCTATCGAGAGTTGCGCCGCGGGCGGCGATCGCAGGCAACAGCGAGACAGGCCATGGCAAAACCGTTCCCGTCGAAAACCCATATCGGCAACCATATGCTGCATCCGGAAACGCTGATGCTGACCTATGGCTATGATCCGCAGCTGTCGGAAGGCGCCATCAAGCCGCCGGTGTTCCTGACCTCGACCTTCGTGTTCAAAACGGCCGAAGACGGGCAGGACTTCTTCGACTACGTCGCCGGCCGGCGCGAGCCGCCGGAGGGGATGGGCGCTGGGCTCGTCTATTCGCGCTTCAACCATCCCAACAGCGAGATTGTCGAGGACAGGCTCGCGGTCTATGAGCGCACCGAGAGCTGCGCGCTGTTCTCCTCGGGCATGGCGGCGATCTCGACGACGATTTTGGCGTTCGTCCGCCCGGGCGATGTCATTCTCCACTCGCAGCCGCTCTATGGCGGCACCGAAACCCTGCTGACGAACACGCTGTCGCGCTTCTCGATCGGCGCGGTCGGCTTTGCCGATGGCGTCGATGAGGCGGTGGTGAACCAGGCCGCGGAGGAGGCCATGCGTCGAGGGCGGGTTTCGATGATCCTGGTCGAGACGCCGGCCAACCCGACCAATGGCCTCGTCGACATCGCGCTGATGCGCCGCGTCGCCGACAGCATCGGCAAGGCCCAGGGCTACACGCCGATCATCGCCTGCGACAACACGCTGCTCGGCCCGGTGTTTCAGCGGCCGATCGAGCACGGCGCCGACATCTCGCTGTACTCGCTGACCAAATATGTCGGCGGCCATTCCGATCTGATCGCGGGCGCAGCCCTCGGCACCAAGGCAGTCATGAAGGGCATCAAGGCGCTGCGCGGCGCCATCGGCACCCAGCTCGATCCGCATTCCTGCTGGATGATCAACCGCTCGCTCGAGACACTCAGCCTGCGCATGGAGAAGGCCAACAGCAACGCGCGTCTTGTCGCGGATTTCCTGCGCGATCACGCCAAGGTGGCGAAGGTTCACTATCTCGGCCATCACGAGGAGACCTCGCCCTCGGGGCGCGTGTTCGCGCGGCAATGCTCAGGCGCGGGATCGACGTTCTCGTTCGACATCGTCGGCGGCCAGGCGGCGGCGGAGAAGTTTCTCAACGGCTTGCAGATCCTCAAGCTCGCGGTCAGCCTCGGCGGCACGGAATCGCTGGCGAGCCTGCCGGCGACGATGACCCATTCCGGCGTTCCAGCCGATATCCGCCGCAAGATCGGCGTGCTCGATTGCACCATCCGCCTGTCGATCGGGATCGAAAATCCGTCCGATCTGATCGCCGATCTCGAGCATGCGCTGAGTGCGGCTTGAGCGCACGGGCATTACCTGTCGTTTCGGAATCAAAAAGGCCGGACGCTCGCGCCCGGCCTTCAACGATGAGGTCGTGATGATCTCTACTTCGTCACCTGGCCGCGGATTTCGCCGCCCGGGTTGGCGGCGGTGTGAATGTTGACATAGAGCTTGCCGGACAGGAGATCGGAGGCCTGCGCGTCGGTCAGCGTCGCCGAACCTTCGGCCGGGCTGTTGGCGATGCCCGGGATCGGGATCGCGACGCCGGCGTTCTTGCCGACCTCGGCAGGGCCGTGGAAATGAGCGGCAGTGGCGGGGCCGGAGAGGCCGGAATAGGTCACCTTCCAGGACAGCTTCTTGGTGGCGGCGTCATAGTCGATATCGGCGGTGCCGGTGCCACTGGTGGTGGTGGCGGGCACTTCGGACTTGCCGTCCAATGTCGCCTTCAGCTTCTCCGCGCTGGCCGCGCCTGCGAATGCGACGGCAGCTCCGAGTGCCAGCGTGGCAAAAAGCGCTTTGTTCATGGGTCTCTCCCTGTTGACGCCTGATTGCTGTCACCTTGCAAACAGTGCGACTGCGACTTTATTCCCGGATTACAGTCACACCATCTAAATTATTCGTGGCTGGAGCTGTGGCGGGATGACCCGTAAATACGCTTGAGCTCAACGGGATTCTTCATGCTGCAACGAACAATTTACGTCACCTTGATCGCTGCTGTCGCAGCCATTGCCGTCTATTGGTGGTTGACGGCGCCGAGCGCCTTGGCGTTGCCGGCGCCGACGCGCAAGCCTGATCTCGCCAATGGGCAGGAGTTGTTCAATGCGGGCGGCTGCTCCTCCTGCCATGCCGTGCCCAACCAGCCGGATCGCCTGAAGCTCGGTGGCGGCCTCGCGCTGGGCTCGCCGTTCGGGACGTTCTATGCGCCGAACATTTCGCCTGACCCTACCGACGGCATCGGCCGCTGGAGCGAGGCTGATTTCGTCAATGCGGTGATGCGCGGCATTTCGCCCGAGGGCAGGCACTACTTCCCGGCATTTCCCTACACGTCCTATCATCTTGCTGAGGTCGACGACGTCCGCGATCTCTTTGCCTATCTGAAGACGCTGCCGCCGGTCTCGGGTCGCGTGCGCGACCACGAACTGCCGTTTCCCTTCAATATCCGCCGCAATGTCGGCATCTGGAAATTCCTGTTCATGGATGTCGGGCCGTTCGTGCCTGACGCAACGCGCTCCGCGCAGTGGAATCGCGGCGCCTACCTCGTGAATGGTTTTGGCCATTGCGCCGAATGCCACAGCCCGCGCAACGTTCTCGGCGGCGTCATCAGCTCGCAGCGCTTTGCCGGCGGTCCCAATCCCGAAGGCGAGGGCTGGGTGCCGAACATCACGCAGAAGGGCTTAGGTGACTGGAGCGAGAAGGATATCGCCGACTTCCTCGAGACGGGCGACATGCCCGAGGGTGACAGCGCATCGGGCGCGATGCGGCCGGTGATCAAGAACCTCGCGCAGTTGCAGCCGGAGGATCGCGCCGCGATGGCGGCGTACCTGAAGTCGCTGCCACCGGTCGATGGCCCGACGCCGCCCAAGCGCAAGGAAGGCGGCGGCTGAGCGCGTCCGGCTAGCCGGTGCCGAACGCCTTGAAGGTGATGATGGTGAGCGTGTCCTGGATGCCGGGCAGCACCTGCACCTTCTCGTTCACGAAGTGGCCGATGTCGGTGTCCTTGTCGACATAGAACTTCACCAGCAAATCGTATTGGCCGGCGGTGGAGTAGATCTCGGAGGCGATCTCGGCTTCGGCAAGCGCATTGGCGACCACATAGGACTGGCCAAGCTTGCATTTGATCTGGACGAAGAAAGGAACCATTGCAGTCAACTCCGAAGACATATCTGTCGGCTAATAGGCCAAAACCGGCCCGATTTAGCAAGCGGGCCGGCCGACCGCCGGAGAGCCGTCCGGGGTTTACGACGTCACCACCGCTGCTGCGAAAGCATCCCTGAGCCGCTGGGCCAGTTCGGCCTTGCGATAGGGCTTGGTCAGCACCACGGCCTCAGCCTGCACGCGGCCCTGCTCGACCAGGGTCTCCAGCGCATAGCCCGAGGTGAACAGCACCGGCAGGCCGGGCCTGATACGCCGGGCTTGCTCGGCGAGCTCCCAGCCGCTCATGCCGCCGGGCATGACGATGTCGGTGAACAGCATGTCAATGCCGGGGTCCGCGCGCAGCCGGTGCAGGGCCTCCTTGCCATTGCGGGCGGCGACGACGCGATAGCCCAGCGCCTCCACCCGCTGGATCACCGAGGAGCGTACGAACGGATCGTCCTCCGCGATCAGGATGGTCTCATGGCCGCGCGGGGCAGCCTCGTCAGTCTCGAGCATGTCGGCCAGCGCTTGTCCGCCGCCGGCGCGGGGCAGGTAGATCCGGACCGTCGTCCCCAGGCCCTGTTCGCTATAGATTGAGACATGGCCGTCGGATTGCTTGGCAAAGCCATAGACCATGCTCAGCCCGAGGCCGGAACCCTTGCCGACCTCCTTGGTGGTGAAGAACGGCTCGAACGCGCGCTCGATGACCTCGGACGCCATGCCTTCGCCGTCATCGGTGACCGAGATCAGTGCATAGCTTCCCGATGCGACCTCCGGGTGAAGGGCGCGATAGTCCTCGTCGATCGCGGCGATCTCCGTGCTCAGCGTCAAATGTCCGCCTGACGGCATCGCGTCCTGCGCGTTGAGCGCAAGGTTCAGCACGGCGGATTCGAGCTGGGCGCGGTCCGCAAAGGCCTGGATGGTGCCGGGACCGAACGTCGTCCTGATCTCGATGTTCTCGCGCAAGGTGCGCTTGAGCAGTTTCTGCATGGACAGGATCAGCTCGCCGCAATCGATCGCGCGCGGCTGGAGCAATTGGCGGCGGCTGAACGCCAGCAGCCGCTGCGTCAGTTCTGCGCCGCGTTCGCCTGATTCGCAGATGTCGTCGGCAAATTGCCGCAGATCGGGCCGCGCCTTGAGCTGCTCGCTGAGATGCTCGGCGTTGCCGATGATGACGGTGAGCAGATTGTTGAAGTCGTGGGCGATGCCGCCCGAGAGCTGGCCGACCGTCTCCATCTTCTGTGCCTGCTGGAGCTGCTGCTCGGTGAGCTTGCGCGTGGTCAGATCGTGGATGATGCCGACATGGATCAGCTCGCCATCCTGCCACGCCTGGCCCACCGAGAGGCCCATCGGAAACGTCGAGCCGTCCTTGCGCAGGCCGATGGCTTCGCCGGTTGCGAAACGCCGCGCATGAGCTGCGGAGGAGGGCCTTTCCTCATTGGACATCAGCATGCCGATGTCGCAATTCATGATCTCGTCGGCGCGATAGCCGAACAACCGCTCGCAGGCAGGGTTGAACAGGAGAATGCGGGCTTGCGCGTCGAACAGGATGACGCCGTCAACCGCAGTCTCGACGACAGCGGTGAGGCGCGTCATGCTTTCGCGCATCGCGCGCTGGGCGTCCCCCACCTGTTTGAGCAGCAGCGCCGCGTCCCGGCTCTTGATCGCTTCCTCCTCGAGCGCGGCCTGAACCTTTTGCAGCTCGAACGCGGAAGGGATCGTCAGGATCTTCGGCAGCAGGGGCCACAACGCAGCGGCGGTAAAGATGGAGGCCGCAGCCGCGACCGCCTTGACCATGCCCTCAATGCCGTAGATCGGAACCCAGAGCGTGTAGATCGACAGCACATGCGTCAGGCCGCAGGCCATGATGAAGATCGCGAACGCCCAGTAGACCCAGCCGAACTGGAGGTCGCGCCGCTTGGTGACGAGAATCGTGAGGGCGAACGGGATCGAGAAATAGGCGGCGGCGATGACGGCGTCGGAGGCGACGTGGAGCCAGATCAGCTCGGGCTCCCACAACAGGCAGATGCCGTGCGGTGAAAGCGTCGACGAATCGAGCAGACGTTGAAAAAAGGCCCACATGATTTCTTCCCGAGAGGATTGCGGCCGAAGCCGCCCCCAATTTGGCGTCGCTGGACGAATCCACTCACTAACCTGTCATTCGCACAGTCGGGCGCCAAGGCCGGGCGATGCCGTGGTCATATTTTCTCAGGATATGCACCCTTAAGGGACGACAATCCCGCGCAGTACCGGCTCCGCCTGATTCGTCGGCTTGCTGGGGCTGCGCCGGCGCGCTAGGACAGACGATGGCCAATGTCCTTTTCGACCAGGAATATCCTGCGATGACGACGCCCGTGGCGCTCACCATTGCCGGCTCGGATTCGAGCGGCGGGGCCGGGATTCAGGCCGACCTGAAGACCTTTGCTGCGCTCGGCGTCTACGGCGCATCCGCAATCACGGCGCTCACGGCGCAGAACACCAAGGGCGTCACCGGCATTCACGCGGTGCCGGCAACGTTCGTCACAGCGCAGATCGATGCCGTGTTTTCCGATCTCGATGTCGCCGCGGTGAAGATCGGCATGGTGGCGCAGGCCGCGAGCATCGATGCGATCGCTGCTGCGCTGGCGCGCTGGAAGCCTCGCCATGTCGTGCTCGATCCCGTAATGGTCGCGACATCAGGCGACCGCCTGCTCGCCGCAGAGGCCGTCACGGCGTTGCGCGCGAAACTGATGCCGCTCGCATCCGTGATCACGCCCAATTTGCCGGAGGCGGCCGCACTGCTCGAAGAACCGATCGCGCGAAGCGAGCCCGAGATCGAAAGCCAGGGACGCCGCCTGCTGTCTCTTGGCTGCCGCGCGGTTCTGATCAAGGGCGGGCACGGCGAGGGGGCGGAGAGCACCGATTATCTCGTTGCTGCGGGCACCACGCTGGCGCTCGCCGCGCCGCGCGTCGCGACGCGCAACACCCATGGCACCGGCTGTTCGCTGTCGTCAGCGGTGGCGGCGGGCCTCGCCAAGGGCGAGGATCTCGCGACGGCGGTACGCAACGCCAAAAGCTGGATCAGCGCGGCGATCGGGTCTGCCGACCGTTTCAGCGTCGGTCATGGCCACGGGCCGATCCACCATTTCCACACGTTTTACTGACGCCGGCACCCTGCTGGCGTCCTCCGTCCCGATATTAACCAATGAGGCCGGGGGTTCCGGGGTCTTGCGGGCCATCATTGCCCGACCATGTCGCCTGATTGTCGCATGTGACTGATATTCGCGGGGAGGGCGAGGCAAGGTTCGATTCGTATCTGAGGGGCCTCAAGGGTTCAATCGGTCATCCCCCTGTCACGGGACACAGTTACAGGCTGGCGCATGGGAAGTTACGATGTGAGTGACGAGAGCCCGGAGCGGCGCTTTCGCACGTTGTTCATCTCCGACGTTCATCTCGGAGCCCGCGGCTCTCAAGCCGATCTTCTGCTGGACTTCCTGCGCTACCATGACGCCGATACGATTTATCTGGTCGGCGACATCGTCGACGGCTGGGCGCTGAAATCGAGCTGGCACTGGCCGCAATCGCATAACGACCTGGTGCAGAAGCTGCTGCGCAAGGCGCGCAAGGGCGCCAAGATCATTTACGTGCCCGGCAATCACGACGAGTTCCTGCGCAACTATTACGGCACGCATTTCGGCGGCATCGACGTCGTCGAGAACACGGTGCACACCGGCGTGGACGGCAAGCGCTATCTCGTCATCCACGGCGACATCTTCGACCTCGTGGTGCAGAACGCGCGTTGGCTCGCCCATCTCGGCGACAAGGCCTACGACTTCGCGATCCAGATGAATCGCTTCGTCAACTTTTTCCGCCGCCTGTTCGGCGTGCCCTATTGGTCGCTGTCGCAATGGGCCAAGCAGAAGGTCAAGAACGCGGTCAATTATATCGGCGCGTTCGAGCAGGCGCTCTCGGCCGAAGCGCGGCGCCATGACGCCGACGGCGTGATTTGCGGCCACATCCACTATGCCGTGATCCGCGACGAGAACGGCATCCGCTACATGAACTGCGGCGACTGGGTCGAAAGCTGCACCGCGCTGGTCGAGCACGACGACGGCCATTTCGAGATCATCACCTGGGCGGATCATCTGCAGAAACCCGCGCAAGTGCCGCAAGTGGCAGCAAGGGCCGCTTGATGCGCAACCTGGTCGCGACCGATGCCTGGCACCCGCAAGTCAACGGTGTGGTTCGGACGCTGACCAAGCTGGCTGATGCCGCCAAGACGCTCGGTGTCGAGTTCACATTCCTGACGCCGCAATCGTTCCGCACCTTCGCGATGCCGAGCTATCGCGACGTCCGGCTGGCGATGCCGCGCCCGGCCCGCATTGCAAAGCTGATCGAGGACGCGCGGCCCGACAGCATCCATATCGCGACGGAGGGGCCGATCGGCCTGATGGTCCGCCGCTATTGCCGCCAGCGCAAGCTGCCATTCACGACCAGCTTCCATACCCGCTTTCCTGAATATGTCCGCGCCCGTGTGCCGGTGCCGGGCTCGCTGATCTGGCGGGCGCTACGCCGATTCCACAGCCCGAGCCGGGCCGTGATGGCGGCGACGCCCGCGCTGGCGCGGGAGCTCGGCGAGCGCGGTTTCGACAATGTCTTGCTGTGGCCGCGCGGCGTCGACACCCATTTGTTCCATCCTCGCGCTGTCGATCTTTGCCTGCCAGCGCCGATATTCCTCTCGGTCGGCCGCGTCGCGGTGGAGAAGAATCTCGAAGCGTTCCTCGATATCGATCTGCCCGGCACCAAGGTGATCGTCGGTGACGGCCCGGCGCGCATCGCGTTGGAAGAGGCCTATCCCGAGGCGATTTTCCTCGGGGAAAAGCACGGCGAGGAACTCGCCGACATCTATGCGGCGGCTGACGTCTTCGTGTTTCCGAGCAAGACCGATACGTTCGGCCTGGTCCTGCTCGAGGCGCTGGCGAGCGGCCTGCCGGTCGCGGCCTTCCCGGTCAAGGGTCCGCGCGACGTCATCGGCGATGCGCCGGTCGGCGCGCTGGACCATGACCTGCGCAACGCCTGTTTTGCGGCACTCGACATCTCCAGGCAGGCCTGCGTCGAATTCGCCGCCGCCTACACCTGGGAGGCCTCGGCGCGGGCTTTCATCGACGGCATCCGCGCCGTCGGCGCCGTGCTGCCGGGCCGGGACAGGGCGGAACAGCCGCGCTTCGTGGCCTAGATTCTTGTTTTGACGCGTTTTCTTCACGCGAACCGGTACCCACTTCGCTCGAAAACGCTTTGGGAAAAAATCCTCGCGCGGAGGTGTCTTGCCCGCGCCGCGCCGGGCGCGATAACATGCCGCCATGTCCGAACAGCCCCTTCCGATCGGCCCCGCCGATATCGACGCCGCAGCGCGCGTGCTCGCGCCCTTCGCCGTCCGCACTCCGCTGTTGTCTTTTCCGGTGCTCAACGAGCGCGTTGGGGCAAAGGTGTTCCTGAAGCCGGAGATGCTCCAGCGCACCGGCTCCTTCAAGTTCCGCGGCGCCTTCAACAAGGTGTACTCGATCCCGCAGGACAAGCGCGCCGGCGGCGTCGTCGCATTCTCCTCCGGCAACCACGCTCAGGGCGTGGCGGCGGCGGCAAAAATCCTCGACATGCACGCGACCATCGTGATGCCGGCGGACGCGCCGCTGTCGAAGCGCGAGCGCACCAAATCCTATGGCGCCGAGGTCGTGCTGTACGACCGCTACAACGACGACCGCGAGGCGATCTCGCGCGGCATCGCCGAGAAGCGCGGCGCGACGCTGGTGCGGCCCTATGACGATCCCTTCGTGATTGCCGGCCAGGGCACCGCCGGCCGCGAGATCGCGGAGGACATGGCAGCGCTCGGCCTCTCACCTGACATCGTGGTGGCGCCGGCGTCCGGCGGCGGCCTGATCGCGGGCGT
The DNA here is from genome assembly GCF_019455395.1 of Bradyrhizobium sp. BR 10261. Lineage (NCBI taxonomy): Bacteria > Pseudomonadati > Pseudomonadota > Alphaproteobacteria > Hyphomicrobiales > Nitrobacteraceae > Bradyrhizobium > Bradyrhizobium sp. BR 10261. The sequence continues at coordinate 161,274 of NZ_JACOFQ010000010.1, read as the reverse complement.
CGCCACCGCCGTGAAGGCGCGCTATCCGCAGGCCCAGATCGTGGTGGCCGAGCCGGAAGCATTCGACGATCACGGCATCTCGCTGACCGCAGGCCATCGCGAGCCGCACCCGCCCGCTGGCCGCACCATCTGCGATGCGCTGATGGCGCTGATCCCCGGTGAGATGACCTTTGCGATCAACAGCAAGCTGCTGGCGCGCGGCGTGACCGCGTCGGACAAGGAAGTCGGCGCGGCGGTTGCCTTCGCCTATCACGAGCTGAAGCTCGTGGTCGAGCCGGGCGGCGCGGTTGGCCTGGCCGCGCTGCTGGCGGGACGTCTCGAAGTCGCCGGCAAGAGCGTCGTCATCGTGCTCTCGGGCGGCAATGTCGATGCGGATCTGTTCGCCGAACTGGTGGCCTAGGCGTCATTCCGGGCTCGCGAAGCGTCTCTGCCGCACAATGGATTCCGGGCCGGCGCCTTGCGGCGGCGCATCACGAAGAAAGGGGCTGAGCGTTGCCACTCTGCCCCTTATATCGTGCTTGTTGGTTTCGAACTCGCCGCTTGCTCGGTGCAACCTCTCCCGCTTGCGGGGGGGTGGGGGCTCTGTCCTCTTGGGAATTGTCCCGTTGTGGAGAAACCCTCTCCCCAGCCTCTCCCGCAAGCGGGAGAGGGAGCTACACCTACATCAATCAATGCATGAAGCCGCGGTGGTTGTTGCCGCCGTTCATCGCGGGCGACTGGTTCATCGACTGGCGGAAGTTGTTGTTGCCGCCGCCGTTGCCGATCGCATTGAACTGCGGGTGGCTGTTCACCTGGCCGTTCTGCACCTGCACCTTGTTCACCGGGTTGTTGTTGAGCTTCACGATGCCGGTGTTGCCGTTGTTGACGCGGGTCGGCTGGTTCTGGGGCTGAACATTCGTCGTCTTCACGTCGGTGCTCTTGACGTCGACTGTCGAACCACCCTTGCCTGTAGTCACCGGCATGCTCACGATCTTGCCCGCCGGGCCGGTATTGTTGTTGCCGGTGTTCGGCGTGGTGTTGGTCACCGGCAGGGTCACGATCTTGCCGATGCCGTTGTTGTTCGTCGTGGTCTTGGTGGGCGCCGGCAGGGTGACGATCTTGCTGATCACGTTGCCATCGACCGGCTTCTGCACGACCGGCAGGTTGCCGTTCGTCGGCGAACCGCCATTGCCCTGCTGCTGGATCAGCGGAATGTATTTGGGCTGGCCGAGATTGCCGATCTTCAGCGTCGGCGCAATGTTCTGCGGAGCCAAAAACTTCGTCGCCTGCAGCAGCGGGATGATCTTGGGCTGCGCCTGGAGCTTCAGCGCGGCCTGTGCATAGGGGCTGTTGCTGTAGTGGCTGTAGAAGGCCTGGTAGCCGATCGGCGAGTTCGCGAGCACCGCTTCGTGCCAGGCCTGCGAGATCAAGAGGTTCGCCAGCAGCCAGCGGATATGATCGCATAGCGGGTCGTGCGGATACATCGCGACGAACTCCTGATAATATTCCGGCTTGCCCTCGGACAGCACGTAATCATAGGCTTGGCGCGCCGAGCGGCTCGGCAGGTTGGAGGCCATCTGCACCACCGGCGCATGCACCGGCGCGCGGCTCGCGGCCACGGTCGTGTCGCCGAAGAAGGTGAAGTCGGAGGTCAGCGAGGAACTCTCCCAGGGGACCTGCGCACCGCTGGTGGTCTGGTTCACCGCGAGCCGCACGCGCTTGAACAACTGCTCGATCGGCACGTTGGGCTCGCGCGCGACGTTCAGGAAGGCCTGCGTATAGGGGCTGTGGCCGCCCGTGCCGTCGAGCGCTTCGGCGCCCGGCGCGGTCGAATAGCCGACAATAGAGCCGTTCGGCGCGTCGACGATGGCAAGGCCGCGGCCGGCGTCGTTCACGTTGGGGAACGGGTTGTTGCGGCAGGCGTCGAGAACGACGATGCGCATCCGGCTCGGGATCGTCTCCAGCGTCGACATCACGTCGACAAGACGAACGGAGTCGTTGACGAGGTCGGTCTGGTTCGAGACTTTCGCATCGACGGGGACGAGGTAGTTCTCGCCGGCAAGCTGCACGCCGTGGCCGGCGTAATAGACCATCGCCACGGTGTTCGGTCCGCGCGCGGACACTTTTGCGGAAAAATCCTGCACCACGCGCAGCATGTCGTTCTGGCCGAGGTCGGTGGCCGAGATCACCTCGAAGCCGGCGGAGTTGAGGAATTGCGCCATCGACTGGGCGTCATTGTCGGGGTTCGCAAGCTGCGGCGCGTTCTGGTAGTTCGAATTGCCGATCACCAGCGCCACCCGCTGCTCCGGGCCTTGCAGCGTGGTCGGGGCGGGCGTGACGGGGGCAACTTGCGCAGAAACAGGCCCGCAGGCAAAGCCGAACAGGCTTCCCAGCAGGCCGGCGGTGATCAGGGTGGATTTCAGGCGGAACATGGCGTGCTCCTTTGGCACTCATCTCGATGCGAGATTGGTTGCGAGGAGACTAGGTCGCGTTCGAAGCCGCAGTCCGTGATCGCGATCACCCTGGACGGGGCGTGATCCAGGTCACGCTGGTCTCAGCTACTCGCCAAGTGCTTGGAAATTGTAGGTAGGCAAAGGTGCGAAGCGCCGTGCCCACCATCTCTTTCGATCACGGACAATGCGTGGGCACGCTTCGCTTTGGCCACCCTACGGCGGTGGCGCAGTGGCGCGTCAAACGCCCCTACGAGAAGAACGCGATCTTCTCGGCCTGGGTCATGCGGCGGATCGGGGCGAGGGCGTCGTTGGCGGCGGGGCGGGGCTTTTGCACGATGCCGCTGGCGAGGATGGTGGCGCCAAGCGAGGGCTCGGGCAGGGCCGACCGCAACGGCAGCGTTGCGCTGGGGGCTCCGCCAGAGAATGCTGCGGCCGCCATGGCAGGGGCCGGCTGCTCCATCACTTCGGCGGCGGCTTCCGCGATGGCATCGGTCAGGCGCGCGAGCGATTCCATCGCGATCGGGGCCTCGACGACGGGCTCCTCGACCTCGGGCTCCTCAATATGGGGCGCGATCGGCGGCTGCTCGGCGACCGGTTCCGCGATCTCCGCGGGCATCTCCTCCGGCATCGGCTCGGGAACTGCTGCACCCATCTCCATGGGCTCGACGATCGCGTCGAACTCCGGATCGGGCGCGGCCATCTCCAGCGCGATGGCTTCGAGGATGGCGTCGTCCTCGGCCTCAGCGGCCGCGTGAAGGGAGAATTCGTCGGTGATCTCGGCAACGTCTGCGAGACCGGCGAGGTTGTCCTCGACCGCGGCAAAGCTCTCCTCGACGGCGGGAGCGCGGCTTTCGACGATCTCAGGCGCGACCGCGACGTCAATCATCGCCTGCTCGGCGATGCCACTGATGTTGGCGACTGTCTCAGGCTCGGGAGCGATCTCCTGCGGCGTCTCCGTAAAAGCCACGGGTGGTTCGCTCGCCATCGCCGGTGGCGCTTCGCCAACAGGTGCCTCAGCCGCCGGCGGCGCCGGCTGCTCGGGCGCAGGTCGCGCCGTCGCCTGCTGTGCAGCAGCGCCCCCAGCGTCCGTCTGCTCGATCCGGTCCTTGAGCAGATCGAAGGCGGCCTTGAGGTCGCCGCGCGGATCGATCCCCGACACCTGGGCGCAGGCCGCTTCGATCGAGGCGAGCTGCGAATCAATCAGGTCGCAGATTCGCCCGTCGGCGCCGATCTCGCGCCAGCGCCAGGAGATCTCCTTGATGATGCGCACGCCGCGCGTCACAGGCGCAAGGCTCGTTTCGATCGCGGCGGGATCGAACGCCTTGGCGACGGTGCCTTCTGCGTCCTCGACCGCGCGGCGGATCGCGACCAGCGCTTCCGGCAGGCGATCCTCGACGACCGGTTGTCGCTGTGCCGCAAGGGCTTCTTCGATTTTCGCGACCGCATCGAGCACCATGCTTGTGTCGGCGTTGCGGTTGCGCTTGGCGTATTCGCCGAGGAACCAGCGGCCGCGCGCCGTCTCCATGAAGGCTTCGCGGATCGCGTCGTAATCCTGCTCGTTCGGCTCGGCCGCGCGGGCAGCCATGGGCGAGAGGGCGAATGCTTCGTTGGCCATGACAATCTCGTCGCGCAAATCAGTGCGCGTTACTGTAACGATCACCACGATATCGACCGAATCGCAATTGGTTTGATGCAGAGCGAATCACAAATCCCCACGCCAGCGGCGGTCAAGCGGCGATTCGCCGTGAGTCTCGCGCTGTTCTACGGCACGTCCTACGGTGTCCTGGGCACCCATCTGCCGTTCTTCACGGTGTGGTTGACGGCCCTCGGCATCGAGCCGGGCTGGATCGGAATCATCAGCGCCGTCCCCGCCGTCACACGCTTCACGACGCTGCCTGTCGTGACCGGTCTTGCCGAACGGCGCCGCGCATTGCGCGGCGCGATGATCCTGACGGCGTCGGCCACCGCGCTTCTCTTTATGCTGGTCGGCACCCAGCAGCAGCCCTTGCCGGTGCTCGTGCTCTACATCGTGACCTGTTGCTGCTGGACTCCGCTGACGCCGCTCACCGATGCCTACGCCTTGCGCGGCGTCGCCCGCTACAAATTCGACTACGGACCCGTGCGACTCTGGGGATCGGTCGCGTTCATCCTCGGTGCGCTCGCCTGCGGACTGTTGATCGAATTGATCGCGGCGCGCCAGCTGATCTGGATCATTGTCGCGATGGCGACGATCTCGGCCTTGACAGGGCTTTTGCTGCAGCCGCTGGAGGAGGTGCCGCGAACGTCCGGGGTGGCGGAGGGCGGCAGGCCTCTGCTGCGCGACGCCGGCTTCCTCGCCATCATCGTCTCGTCCGCGCTGATCCAATCCAGTCACGTCGCCTATTACACCTTCGCCTCGATCAACTGGCAGAGCCATGGTCTTGGCGGATTGACCATCGCTGGGCTGTGGGCGCTCGGCGTGTGTGCCGAGATCGTCGTCTTCGCGGTGTCGCCGCGTTTTTCGTTGCATCCCGCGCTGCTGGTGGTGATCGGAGGCTTGAGTGCGGTGATGCGCTGGTCGATCACCGCGCATGAGCCGCCGATCGGCCTGCTCGCGATCGCGCAGCTCGGACATGGCCTGAGCTTCGGCCTGACCCAGGTTGGCGTGATGACTCTCCTGGTGCATCACGTGCCGCCCCGTCAAATGGCGCGAGCACAGGGATACTACGCGGCGACCACCGGGTTGTTGAGCTCGGCGACGTCGATCATCTCAGGCGCGATCTATGCACGCTATGGCGAGGGGCTGTACTACGTGATGGCGGGGATGGCCGCGGCCGGTGCGCTTCTGATCTGGTCGGCGCGGCATCGGCTGAAGGATCAGCCCCACAATGCGGCATCAGGCGGATAGACCAGGCTGCCGTCGTAACGAAGCCCATGATCGCGGTCGCGGGCGAGCAGCAAGGGACCATCGAGATCGACGAAGCGCGCTTGCGGCGTCAGCAGCATGGCAGGCGCCATCGACAGCGAGGTCGCGACCATGCAGCCGATCATGATCTCGAAGCCGAGTGCCTGCGCCGCATCGGCCATGGCGAGCGCTTCGGTGAGGCCGCCGGTCTTGTCGAGCTTGATGTTCACCGCGTCGTAGCGCGCGCGGAGCGGTGCCAGCGAGCTGCGGTCATGCACGCTCTCGTCGGCGCAGACCGCGAGCGGCCGCTTGATCCGCGCCAGCGCCTCGTCCTTGCCCGCCGGCAGCGGCTGCTCCACCAGGGTGACGCCGACGGCGGCACAGGCGGCGAGGTTGGCCTCCAGATTGGCCTCGGTCCAGGATTCGTTGGCATCGACGATCAGCTCGGATTCGGGAGCGGCCTTGCGCACCGCCGCGATCCGCATCCCATCGCCGTCGCCGCCGAGCTTGATCTTCAATAGCGGCCGGTTCGCCGCCTTGGCGGTCGCCGCCGCCATGGCCTCGGGCGTGCCCAATGAGATGGTATAGGCGGTGGTGCGCATCCCCGGCTCCGGGCGGTCCAGCAGGTTCCAGGCGCGCTGGCCGGCCGCCTTGGACTCCAGGTCGATCAGGGCGCAATCCAGGGCGTTGCGGGCAGCGCCCGGCGGCATCGCGGCCTGGAGGGCCTGCCGCGTCAGCCCGCCCGCCACGGCGGCCCGCATGGCCTCGATGGCCGCAAGGGCTGCCTCCGGGGTCTCGCCATAGCGAGGATAGGGGACGCATTCGCCGCGGCCGACGAGGCCGTTCCGGCTCACTTCGGCCACAACGGTCACCGCCTCCGTCTTGGCGCCCCGGCTGATGGTGAAACTGCCGGCGATCGGAAACCGCTCGATTCGCGCGGCAAGGGCAGGAACTTTGCTGGAAGTCATTTTGAACTCTGGCGAAATCTGAACCTGCTGGTTACCTCTAGCAACTAATATTAACCAAATGGGGATACCCTTTTCCGGGTACGGGCGCGTGCGCAACAATCTGATTTCCTCCGCCCTCGTCGTATGGGAGCGGACACCTTGAGCGGCGATCCGAAGCTGGAACGGATTGCCAAAGGCAATGCGCTGGCCCTCTGCGCCACTGGGACCTGGACCGCGAGCTTTGCGCCGGCCCTGGAGCGGATGGTCGCCGATGCCGAGAAGCTGGCCGGCAGCCCCCAGAACATCTTCATCGACGTCTCCGAGGTCGCCAAGCTCGACACCTTCGGGGCCTGGCTCATCGAGCGGCTCCGCCGCAGCCTGACGAAAGGCGCCGTCGAGGCGCAGATCGCGGGGCTCTCCGCCAACTATTCGAGCCTCGTCGACGAGGTGCGCCGGGTCCGCGCGACCCCCGTGGTCGAGACGTCGGCGATCACCGTCACCGGCATGCTGGAGCAGATCGGCCGCGCCGTGGCCGGTGTCGGCGGCACCTTTGCCGGCCTGATCGACATGCTGGGCGCCGTGCTCGCGGCGGGCGTGCATGTGCTGATCCATCCCCGCTCGTTCCGCCTGACCTCGACCGTGCACCACATGGAGCAGGTCTGCTGGCGCGCGGTGCCGATCATCGTGCTGATCACCTTCCTGATCGGCTGCATCATCGCCCAGCAAGGCATCTTCCATTTCCGCCGCTTCGGCGCCGACATCTTCGTCGTCGACATGCTCGGCGTCCTGGTGCTGCGCGAGATCGGCGTGCTGCTGGTCGCGATCATGGTCGCGGGCCGCTCGGGCAGCGCCTACACCGCCGAGCTCGGCTCGATGAAGATGCGCGAGGAGATCGACGCGCTGCGCACCATGGGCTTCGACCCGATCGAGGTGCTGGTGCTGCCGCGCATGCTGGCCTTGGTGCTGGCGCTGCCGATCCTCGCCTTCCTCGGCGCCATGGCTGCCCTCTACGGCGGCGGCCTCGTCGCCTGGCTCTATGGCGGCGTCGATCCCGAAGCGTTTCTGCTGCGCCTGCGCGATGCCATCTCGATCGATCATTTCATCGTCGGCATCGTCAAGGCGCCCGTGATGGCCGCGGTGATCGGCATCGTCGCCTGCGTCGAGGGCCTCGCGGTGCAGGGCAGCGCGGAATCGCTCGGACAGCACACCACAGCCTCGGTGGTGAAGGGCATCTTCTTCGTCATCGTGATGGACGGCGTGTTCGCCATCTTCTTCGCCTCGATCGGGATGTGACGATGGCGCAAGAGACGCAAAGCGCGATTCAAAACCCCATCATCCGCGTCCGCGACATCACCGTGCAGTTCGGCAGCACACGCGTGCTCGACGGGCTCAACCTCGACGTCAAGCGCGGCGAGATTCTCGGCTTTGTCGGCCCTTCAGGCGCGGGCAAGTCGGTGCTGACACGGACCATCATTGGCCTCGTGCCGAAGATCGCGGGCTCCATCGAAGTGTTCGGCGTCGACCTCGATTCCTCCAACAGCTCGCAGCGCCGCAATGTCGAGCGGCGCTGGGGCGTGCTGTTCCAGCAGGGCGCGCTGTTCTCCTCGCTCACCGTGCGGCAGAACATCCAGTTCCCGATGCGCGAGTACTTGCGCGTCTCGCAGCGGCTGATGGACGAGATCACCATGGCCAAGCTCGCCATGGTCGGCCTCAAGCCCGAGGTGGCCGAGCGCTTTCCCTCGGAACTGTCAGGCGGCATGATCAAGCGCGTCGCGCTCGCCCGCGCATTGTCGCTCGACCCTGATCTCGTCTTCCTCGACGAGCCGACCTCGGGTCTCGATCCGATCGGCGCCGGCGACTTCGACGAGCTGGTCAGGACGCTGCAGCGGACTTTGGGGCTGACCGTTTTCATGGTAACCCACGACCTCGACAGCCTTTACACAGCTTGCGACCGCATCGCCGTTTTAGGGAACGGTAAGATCATTGCGGCAGGGTCGATTGCCGACATGCAGGCCTCGCAGCATCCCTGGCTGAGGCAATATTTCCATGGCAAGCGCGCCCGCGCAGTGATGAGTTGAGTAGCCGGAGCACTTGATGGAAACGCGGGCAAACTACGTATTGATCGGATCTTTCACGCTGGCAGTGATCGCGGCTGCGATCGGCTTCGTGCTCTGGTTCCAGTCGCTGCACACCACCAAGCAGCGCAGCCCCTTCCGCGTCGTGTTCGAGGGCCCCGCGGCAGGCCTGCGCAACGGCGGCAGCGTCAATTTCAACGGTATCCGGGTCGGCGAGGTGGTCTCGGTGAAGCTCGACAATCCGCGGCGGGTTGTCGCACTCGCCATGATCGAGAACAACACGCCGCTGCGCAAGGACACCCTGGTCGGCCTCGAATTCCAGGGCCTGACCGGCGTCGCCGCGATCTCGCTCAAGGGCGGCGAGGAGGCCGCGCCGCCGCCGCCGCTCGACGAGGACGGCATCCCGACGCTGACGGCGGATCCGAACAAGCTCCAGGACGTCACCGAGGCGATCCGCGGCACGCTGCAGAACATCAACAAGATCGTCGCCGACAATCAGGAGTCGGTGAAGAACTCGCTGAAGAATCTCGAGACCTTCACCAATTCGCTCGCGCGCAATTCCGAGAAGATCGATGGCGTAATGGCCAAGGTCGACGGCGTCATGCTGAAGGCCGACAACCTCATGCTCGGCCTCAATACGCTTGCCGGCGGCAAGGATGGCGGCGAGCTGTTCCTGACGGTGAAGTCGATCCGCGAACTCGCCGAGGATTTCGACAAGCGCTCCGGTGCGCTGATGACCGATGGTCGCCGCACGCTCGGCGACATCAGTCGCGCCGTGAATAATTTCGATCGCAACCCGACCCGCGTGCTGTTCGGTGCCAGCAACAGCGCACCAGCCGCGGCGCCGCCGCCGGCCGAGCCGCCGAAGCCGGCGCCGGCGAACGAGCGCAAGCGGCAGTAGGCGGCTCTCTCCTCCGTCATTGCGAGCCAAGCGAAGCAATCCAGGCTGTTTCCGAGGAGGCAGTCTGGATTGCTTCGTCGCAAGAGCTCCTCGCAATGACGATGTGGCGAGACGCCCGTAGCCCGGACGGAGCGAAAGCGTAATCCGGGGCCGTCCCGCATGTCGCTGCGCTCCATGCGGGCTACGAAGTTTCGCCCAAACAAAAACGGAGGCCGTGAGGCCTCCGTTTTGTTGTCGTTGCTATCCGCGGCTTATCCCAACCGCCCCGCCGCATGTGCGAGCAGGGTGTAGACCAGGCCCGTCTCCGAGGTCAGGTGGCTGCGCAGCTCCTGCGGGCCGCGGCCGTCGCGGGCGACTTCGTCGAGCAGGCGTTCGAACTCGCCGATGTAGCGGTCGACCGTGCCCTTGAAGTTGCGGTCGGCGCGATATTTGCGGGCGACCTCGTCGAAGGCCTTCTGGCCGGCGGGCGTGTACAGGCGCTTGGTGAAGGCCTTGTTCTCGCCGCGCTGGTAGCGGTCCCACATCTCGGCGGCGAGGTTGCGGTCCATCAGCCGGCCGATGTCGAGCGACAGCGATTCCAGCGGATTGCTGCTCGCCTGCGGGGCCTGCGGCTGCGGAGCGGGGGCAGCCTGGCGGCCGCGCGGTGCCTCACGGCCGGTCGGAGCCGCCTGGCCCGCGTCCGTGCGGTTCAAGAGATCCGACAGCCAGCCGTCGCGGCCCTGGTCGTTGCCACCAGGGGCGACCGGCGGAGCCTCGGTGCGACGCGAGGAGGCGGGCAGGCCGAGGTCCGGCGGCGGCAGCGTCGAGGCGCTGCCGGTGTCGCGCATGCGGGTCTCGGTGCCACGACCGCCCACGCTTGCCATCACCGGCTCGTCCTGGCGCTGGACGGCGACGGAGGCGCGGCCCGCCGTGGTGACGTCGAGGCCGCGGCCGTGCTGGGCCACGATGCGGTTGAGCTCGGCGAGCGCCTCGATCTGGTCGACGATCACCTTGCGCATCTGCGCGGTGCTCTCGGCGGCCTCCTGCGGCATCTCGAGCACGCCGCGGCGCAGCTCGTTGCGGGTGGCTTCGAGCTCGTTGTGCATCTCGAACGCCATCTGCTTCATGCTGGCGACCAGGTTGCCGAACTTCTCGGTCGACTGCTTGAACATCGCATCCGCCTCGTCGGTGGTCTGGCGGTAGATGTCGTGCATGGCCTCGATGGTCTGGCGATGCTCCTCTTCGGACGCCGCGCGCACCGCCTCGAACTGGCGGGTGATCGCGGCCGAGCCTGCGCCGGCGGTCTCGGCGACCACGCGCGCGATGTCGCGGGCACGCTCTTCGGCCGCAGCGAGCGACTCATCGAGCAGCCCGGTGAAGCGCGACAGGCGCTGGTCGAGATCGGCGGTGCGCAGGTCGATGGTGGTGACGAGCGATTCCAGCGCCGCCTTGCGTTCGGCAAGCGAGGCGGTGGTGTTCTTGTTGCTCTGCTCGACGACCTGTGCGGCCTCGACCAGTGCCTGGCCGTGCTTGTCGAACTGGGTCGACAGCTCGCCGAGATCCTGCAGCGCCCGGGTGGTCTTCGTATTGAAGACGTTGAGCTGGTCTTCCAGGTTCTGCGTCGCCGCGCCGTTGCGCGAGGTGACGTCGTTCATGGCCGAGACGAAGTCGGCGACGCGTGTCACCAGCGCCCGCTCCAGCGAGTTGAGGTTGTCGTGCGCACCGGTCAGCACCTCCTGGAGCAGGATGTTGCCTTCGCGCAGGCGCTCGAACAGGGCGACCGTGTCGGTGCGCAGGATCTTGCTGGTCTCCTGCATCTCGGTGACCGCAGCGATGGAGACCTGGCGCGACTGGTCGATCGCCGCGCGCGAGGCCGTTTCGAGGTCCTTGAGCGACTTGCCGACGGCGCTGGTCGCGATCTCGCTCGCCGCGTTGATGGTGCGGGCGACTTCGTTGCCGTTGCCCATCATGCTCTGCGAGAAGGCCTGGCCGCGCGTCTCGATCGACTTCAACGCGTCGGAGGTGACGCGGTCGATGTCGAGCGTGAGCTGGCTGGTCTTCGAGCCGATCGCGTCCACGAGCGAGCCGCGCTTGGCGTCGATCATGTTGGAGAGGCGGTCGGCCTGCTGCTGCACATAGGTGACGATCTCGTCGGTCTTGCCGGTCATGGCCTGGCCGAAGCTCGAGCTGGCGGCGAGCACCGAACGCTCGACGTCGGCCGAGCTCGACTTGACCCGCGAGCTCGCCTCGTTGGAGGCGGAGATCAGCGCGTTCTGGGCATTGAGCGCGCTGGTCTGGATGTCGTTGGTCGCGTTCGCCGTGGCCGTGCTGAGCGCGCGCTCGATCTCGGTCGAGATCGTGCGGATCTGGCTTGCGGCGTCCGCCGAGGTCGAAGTCAGCGAGATCTGGGCCTCACGTGCGCTGCTCAGGATGGTCGAGGCGGTGTCGGCGCCGACCGCGGTCAGCGTGCGCTCGATATCCGTCGTCAGCGACTTGATCTGGGTCGCGGCGTCGGTCGAGGCCGAGATCAGCGTGCCCTGGGCCTCGCGCACGCCGCTGGTGAGCGCCTCGATGGTGGCGCCGCCCGCGGTTGCCAGCGCGCGCTGCATCTCGGCGGCGAGCGAGCGGACCTGGCTGGTCTGTTCGGCCGAAACGGAAAGCAGGGTGCTCTGGGCGTCGCGGGCGCTGGCCGTGATCGTTTCGGCGGTGGTCTGGCCGACCTGCGACAGCGAACGATGCACTTCGGCCGCGAGCGACTTGACCTGGCTCGCCGCATCCGACGACGCGTTGACCAGGGTGCTCTGGGCCTCGCGCGCGCCGCTCACGATGCTCTCGGCCGTCGCGGTCCCCGCCATCGAGAGCGAACGCTGCACGTCGGAGGACAGTGCCTTGATCTGGTTGGCGGTCTCGGTCGAGGCCGCGATCAGCGTGCTCTGCGCATCGCGGGCACCCGCGGTGATCGATTCCGCCGTCGAGGTGCCGGCCATCGAGAGCGAGCGCTGCACCTCGGCGGTGAGCGTCTTGACGTGGTTGGCCGCGTCCGAGGACGCCGTGACGAGCGTGGTCTGCACCTCGCGGGCGCCGGCCAGGATCGAGGCCGCGGTGGCCGAACCGGCTGCCGACAGCGTGCGCTCGACGTCGGCCGCGAGGCCCTTGATCTGGTTGGAGGCATCGCCCGAGGCTGCAACCAGCGACGATTGCGCTTCGCGGGCGCTGGTCAGGATCGAGTTCGCAGCACCGGTGCCGACCGCAGTCAGCGCGCGCTCGACCTCGGCCGAGGTCATCTTGAGCTGGGCGTTGACGTCGGAGGAGACCGTCATCAGCGACTGCTGAGCGGTGCGCGCGCCGGTCTGGATCGTCTCGCTGGTGTTGACCACGAGGTTGGTGAGCGAGCGCTCGGCGTCCTCGACATGCGAGCGGATCGCGGTCGAGATCATCTCGGCGCGGGACATCATGTCCTCGCTGGCCTGGCGGCCGCTGCTCTCGATGCGGCCGGCGACGGCCTCGACACGCGAGCCGAGCAGATCCTCGAACTGCGCCACGCGGACGTCGATGTCGCTCGCGACCGAACCGACCTTGGTCTCGATCGCCTGTTGGATGTCCTGGAAGCGCGCCGTGACCGTATCGGTCAGATGCATGCTGCGGCCGTCGATGAGGTCGGCAACGCTGGTGATGCGGCGATCGACCGCCTCGATCGCCTGTGCGGTGCCGTCGGTGAGCGTGGATGTCAGGAGGCCGAGGCGCACATCGATGGACTGCAGGGCCTGCGAGGCGCCGTTTGTCAGGGCGGTGTTCAGATAGGTGAGGCGGGTGTCGATGGTCTCGAGGGCCTGCGACGCGCCGCCGGTGAGCGTCGTGGTGAGATGGGTCAGGCGGCTGTCGATTGTCTGGATGGTTTGCGATGCGCCGTCGGTCAGCGTCGTCGTGAGGTTGATCAGGCGCGAGTCGATGGATTCGAGCGCCTGCGCCGCGCCGCCGGTGAGCGTCGTCGTGAGGTTGGTCAATCGCGCATCGATCGACTGGATCGCCTGCGTCGCACCGTCGGTCAGCGTCGTGGACAGCGCGTTGAGACGGCCATCGATGGTCTCGGTGACGGACTTCGCACGGGCATCGAACGACTGCTCGAGCGCGCCGACGCGGCCGCCGAGCTGTTCGTCGAAGGTCTTGATGTGGCCTTCGATCGTGCCGTCGAGGCTGGTGATCTTGCCGTTCAGCGAGGCGTCGAGAATGGACACGCGCTCGCCGATCGTGGTCTCGAACTGCACCAGGCGCTGGTCGAGAATGGCCGTGATCTCGCCGCCGTTGGCGGTGAAGCGGCTGTCGAAATTCTCGACATAGGTCTTCAGTGAGTCATGAATGTCCTGCGTGCGCTGGCCCATGCGCTCGACGATCTCGCCGCCGAAGGTCTTCACGGTGCGGTCGAACTCGGAGATGTGGCGGGTGATCAGGGCGCCCAGCGTACCGGAATCGCGGGCGAACCTCTCGACCAGCTCGGTACCCTGGTTCTTCACCAGCTCGTCGAACGCGCTCATCTGCAGCGACAGGGAATCGTGCGCGGTCTCGGTCTGGCTGACGACCTTGGCGACGAGGGTGTTGACCGTGGCCTCGAGCGCTTCGCTCGCCTTGTCGCCGGAGGTCATGATCTCGCCGGCGAGGCGGTTGCCGGCGTCGTCGATCTTGGCGGAAAGATCGTTGGAGCGCAGCTCGAGCTCGAGCAGCAGCGAGTCCGACGAGTTCTTGAGGCTGTCGTGCACCTGCTCGGTGCGCTCGGAGATGCCGTCGACGATCGCGGCGGAACGCTGCTCGAACTCGCCGGTGATGCGGTCGATACGCTCGTTCAGCATCTCATGGACGCGGTCGGCGAGGTCGACGAACTCGTCGTGAACGTGGCCGGTCTTGAAGTTGAGGCTGGTGGTCAGCCGCTCGCTGGCGTCGAGCACCGCGCGCGTGGTCTCGGCGCTGGCCTCCTCGAGGCGGTCGAGCAGGTCGCCGCCGCGCTCGCCGAGCGCCAGGATCATGTTGTCGCCGGCATGGCTCAGCGCGCTGGTGATATGGGCGCCGCGCTCCTCCAGCGCGCCGGTGATGGATTTGGCAACCTCGTCGACGCGCGAAGCGATTGCATCCGAGATCAGCGCGATGTCGTGGCGGAGGTCGATCTGCACGCCGGAAATGGCGCTGCGGACCTGCTCGGCCTGGCCGACCAGGTTGTCACGCTGGTGGGCGATGTCCTGCAGCAGGGCGCGGATGCGCACCTCGTTGTCGGAATAGGCGCGCTCGAGTGCGGCGACCTCGTTGGCGACCAGGGTCTCGAGTTCGCCGGCACGCGCGATGGCGCGCTCGATGCCGTCGCCCATCGCCGCGACCTCGCGGCGGATGGCCTGACCGACGGTGACCATGGAGTCGGACGCCGAGCCTTCCGGCTCGGAGAAGCGGATCGCGACCTGCGCCATCGCTTGCGCGACCTGGCTCATCTGCTGGCCGCGCCAGACCAGGCTCGCGAGGAAATAGAACAGCATGATTGGCGCGAAGAACATGGTGGCGAGGCCGGCGATCGCCAGCACGCCGCCGCTCTCGCCCAAGGCGGCCCGAATCGAGGGCAGGAAGCCGACCGTCAGCGCGGCGCAGGCCGCAAGCCAGACCACGGTGAAGATGGTGGCGCCGGTGTAGATGTTGCGGGCAGGGCGGCCCGTCTGCAGCGACTGGAGCAGCTGGCCGATGGTCTCGCGGTCATCATTGGCGGCCCGGCGCGAGGTCCGCGGTTCCTCGATGGAATCGAATACGGCGCGCTCATTGGCGGCAGGCCGCGGCTCGAAGGCCGGATCGTCGAACACAGGCGGCGCGGGCGGTGCGACCGGCGGGACCGCTTCGTTGCGCATCGATGCGTTCCGGCTGGTGTCGGCAGCCGTGTCGCTGATGTTGAGGGCTTCCTGGATCGCAGAAAGCGCAACTTCTGTGGGGTCTTTGACCTTTTTGGGAGTATTGGCCATGTTCAGTCCGAGCCCTCGTTACTTACTTGTACGCGTCCCCCGCGAGCCCTGCGCGCGGCGCAAGCCCACAGACCGGATCATGTCGCTTGCGCGGATCTCCGAGCCGTCCCCACCCGGACGGCTTGTCCGCCAATTTCCGCAACATCCTATTGGCAGAGCGTCGCGAATGAAATGCCCGCGATTAAGACATTCTTAATCATCGTTAACAGGAATGGGCCGTAACACCTTAGGCCTAAATGAATTTCTCCACTGGACTCGGCCGAATGCGGCAACTTTTCGTCAAGAAACGGGCGGATTTGCGTAAAACGACCCAAACACTTCGTTAACCATTTCCGTGCTTCGGTTGCGAGAACCGCCGGACCGGCGGACCATCGCGCGATGCCGGGGCCTGCGCCATGACGCCTGAACTGCAACGGATGGACTGGATGCCCTCGCCCCCCCTGGCGCCCATCGACAGCCCGCTCGACCTCGACCACCTCTCGCGCATGACGCTGGGCGATGCCGAGCTCGAGCAAGAGGTGCTGGCGATGTTTGCCGAGCAAGCGGTCCGCCTGATCGCGGCCATGGCCGCGCTGCCGGCCGAGACGGGCGCGCTGGCACACAAGCTCAAAGGCTCGGCACGCGGGATCGGCGCGTTCGCGGTCGCCGACGCGGCGGCCGGCCTCGAGACGGCGATCAGGACCGGCGACAACCCGCCGAGGGCCTTTGCTGCCCTGAAAGAGGCGGTGGCCGAGGTTCGTGCCGCGATCGCGACGATCCTCAAGCACTGAAGCCGGGGTCTCCAAAGGGCCGTGGTCTGCGCACCGCAGTGTTTTGTTTCGGCGCGCTTTCTCTCCGGCGAACAGGCGGCCACTTCGCTTGAAAACGCTATGGCGCGGCCCTAAGCGACCCGTTATAGGACAGCCCAGACCTCCTTTTTCCCCCAGATCGCGGCAGCACGAGAACACATGGCCAAAATTCACTTTGTCGACCACAAGGGCGAAACCCGCACGGTGGAAATTGAGAACGGCGCGACCGTGATGGAAGCCGCCATCCGCAACAGCATTCCCGGCATCGAAGCCGAGTGCGGCGGCGCGTGCGCCTGCGCGACGTGCCATGTCTATGTCGATGAAGCCTGGCGCGAGAAGGTCGGCAGCCCGACGCCGATGGAAGAGGACATGCTCGACTTCGGCTTCGACGTACGCCCGAACTCGCGCCTGTCGTGCCAGATCAAGGTCTCCGACGAACTCGACGGGCTCGTGGTGTCGACGCCGGAACGTCAGGCCTGATCTTCCTCTTTAAGAGCGCATGATCTTTCCGGAAAACCGCTACGCACTTAGCGCTAACGCGGCCCTGCGGGTCCGGATCATGCGCTAAGCGGCCGGCGGCGCGACTTCGATGCCGCGCTTGTGCCAGGGCTTGAATTTCTCGACCACCTCCGCAGTCAGCGGCGCCGGCCGCCGCGTCGCCTCGTCGAGCAGGACGCCGACCGATGTCGCCGATGCGATGCACGTTCCATTCGAGAACACGACCTGCTCGAAGGTCACTGACGTGCGTCCCAGCTTGACCACGCCGAGGCCGAGCTCGATCGTGCCCGGCCAGTGCAGTTCGGCGCGAAAATGCATGTCCAGCCGCACCATGATCCAGGCGAAGCCCGGCGGGGTCAGCCCGTATTCGGGAAGCTTCATCAAGGTGACGCGGCCGGTCTCGAAATAGGTGGCATAGACCGCGTTGTTGACGTGCTGGTTCGGGTCGAGATCGCCGAAGCGGACATTGTCGCTGAGGCGAAAAGGGAAGTCTTCCAGGCGCGGCGCCGTATCGAGGCGGCTTGGTGCGTTCACCGATTGATCTCCGTCAAATCCAGCCTCGTTACAGCCCAGTTATCTTGGCCCGGCAAGTGGGTGTGCCTGCGGGGCGCTCCCGCTTTTATGCCTTCCCTGATCCATCCCCGTTGGCTAGACAGGCAGGGTCACCTCTGCCCGCCGGGCGCCGTCCAACCGATAACGACCGATAAAGAGACGACATGAGCGACGTGATCAAAACCGATGTGCTGATTATTGGCGCCGGCCCCTGCGGTCTGTTCGCCGCCTTCGAGCTTGGCCTTCTCGACATGAAGGCGCATTTCGTCGACATCCTCGACAAGGTCGGCGGCCAGTGCGCCGAGCTCTATCCGGAAAAACCGATCTACGACATTCCCGGCATTCCGCAGGTTTCGGGGCAGGGGCTCACCGACGCGCTGATGGAGCAGATCAAGCCGTTCCACCCGACCTTCCATCTCGGCGAGATGGTCGAGAAGGTCGAGAAGATCGGCGATCCCTTGTTTCGCTGCACCACCGACACCGGCAAGGTGTTCGAATGCAAGGTGGTGGTGATCGCGGCCGGCGGCGGCTCGTTCCAGCCCAAGCGTCCGCCGGTGCCGGGGATCGAAGCCTATGAAGGCACCTCGGTGCACTACGCCGTGCGCAAGATGGAAACCTTCCGCGACAAGAACGTGCTGATCGTCGGCGGCGGCGATTCCGCGCTCGACTGGACGCTCAATCTGCATCCGCTCGCGAAGCGCATCACGCTGCTGCATCGTCGCGACGATTTTCGCGCTGCGCCCCACAGCGTCGAGCAGATGCGCGCGCTGGTTGCCGCCGGCAAGATGGATTTGCGGCTCGGCCAGGTCACGGCGCTGTCAGGTGCTGACGGCCAGCTGACCGGCGCCACGGTCAAGGGCAACGACAACAATGTCAGCGAGATCGCGTGCGACACCATGCTGCCGTTCTTCGGACTGACCATGAAGCTCGGTCCGGTTGCGAACTGGGGCATTGCGCTGGAGAATAATCTGGTGCCGGTCGAGACCAGTGCGTTCGAGACCAACGTGTCAGGCATCTTCGCGATCGGCGACATCAACACCTATCCCGGCAAGATCAAGCTGATCCTGTGCGGCTTCCATGAAGGCGCACTGATGTCGCAAAAAGCCCACCGTTATGTCTATCCGGAGAAGCGGCTCGTGTTCCAGTACACGACCTCCTCCTCCAGCCTGCAAAAGAAGCTTGGTGTCAATTAGTGGCGCCGGTGTCGGGCGCGTAGCGTCCCATGGTTCTGGTGCTGGAATCGTTCGCGAAATCGCCGTAGTCTGCGGTCAATCCGGTCTTGACGAGCAAGGTGTTTGGCTTAGCAAGGTGATGATGATGCGGAATCCTTTTTCGAGCTTTCGGCTGCTCTCGCTTCTGACGCTCGCCCTCGCCCTGTCGATAGGCGCGGCGAAGCCGGCTGCGGCGCAAGTGCCGGCTCAGCAGCCGACCGCAGCGGGGCTCTGGCAGAAGGTCGAAGACGGCAGGCCGGTGGGCTGGTTTCTCTTCATCGATCACAACGGCATTTTCGAAGGCGTCATCGCCAAGACCTTTCCCCGTCCCGGCGATGATCCGAACGAGGTCTGCGCGAAATGCACTGACGATCGCAAGAATCAGCCGGTGCTCGGGCTCTCCTTCATCCGCGACATGAAGCGCGATGGGCTGAAATATGAGGGCGGCAACGTCGTCAATCCGCGTGACGGCAACATCTGGAAAGCCAAGATGACTGTCAGCCCGGACGGGCAAACGCTGACCATGCGTGGCTTCCTCGGCATTTCGCTGTTCGGCAAGGACGAGACCTGGCAGCGCCTGCCTGATGCCAACCTGGCCGAGGTCGATCCCGCGATCATCGCCAAATATCTTCCCGCGCAAGCCGCCGCCGCAAAGACACCGCCGTCCGCGACCAAGAAGGGCGGTGCGATGATGATGGCGCCGGCGGCGAAGAAGTAGGCTGCCGCGCGGCCGTTGCGGCCGCTGCCTCACACAGCACTGCCATTTCTGCAGGCGAGCGCATTCGTCGAAAGGCCAATGCCGCCTACGACTGCGCCAGTAGTTCCCCGGAATGCGCCCTGGCGCCGGATTTGCATAGCTGTCGGCAAAGCCGCTGGGGGAACGAGTCGTCGTTTCGGGCCTGTTCAAAAGGCGTGAGCGGCCTTGTCAGTCCCTCGTGGTGCAATTCGATCCGCGAGAAGACGATATGAGACTTGCAAGATCGTGTGCGGCGATGGTGCCGGGACTGCTCCTGCTGCTGGCAACATCGGCGCTCGCGCGCGATGACGGCCGCTATGTCAACTCACCGCTCAAGCCGTGGTTCGAGAGCCTGCGCAGCGAGTATGGGCCGTGCTGCTCGGACGCCGACGGCTATGTCGTCGCCGATGTGGACTGGGAGTCCGACAAGGGACACTACCGTGTCCATCTCGACGACGAGTGGGTCGTCGTTCCCGATGGCGCCGTGATCACCGAGCCGAACAAGATCGGCCGCACCATGGTGTGGAAGCATTATCTCGACGGCCACCCGCGTGTGCGGTGCTTCATGCCGGGCAGCATGACCTGAAAATGCCTGCAGCGCCCGCACGGGATGCGAGCGCTGCGAATTGCGGATGATCTAAAGCGCGATGAGATTGGGTTGAATCGTCTCGCGCGTTAGCTCTTTGTTTGAGCATGATCTTTTCGGAAAACCGCTTCACACTTTTCCGGATCGTGCTCTAGCGCGCCTCGCTGTCGGAGGTCGTGCTGGCGAGCCGCTTCACGCGTGGTGTCAGGACCGACATCTGTACGGGCGAGGCGGGCATTCCGGCGACGATCATCATGGGCGCGATCGACTGTTCCTCGACACCGGCGCCCCCGAGCACCTGCACTTGCACCGCCGAGATCGGAAACGACTTCACTTCGTAGGAGGGGAGCTCGCCGGCAAATGCGCTGGCCGTGCTCGCAATCATCGCGCCGGTCACGGCAATCGTCGAGAGAATACGCATTTCAAAATCTCCGTGAGAAAATGACAATCGGAGATTTGGTCGCGGCACGACCGCGCCAGGTTCGCTTCCGAACCGACATTCGATGCGGATCGATGAGATATTTGATTGCGCGCGGCGACGGGCCGAAACGCTCCGGAAACGCGCAGCTCATATGTTTCAGCACCGTTTCGCCGGGAACTGTCGCATGCGGCCAAGCGATGTGAGGGGGGCGCTCTCAGCGAATCCGGAATGTGGCCGCGCGGATGTCGGACGGCGTCGCGCCATAGGCGCGGCGGAAGGTCCGGTTGAAATAGGAGATGTCCGAGAAGCCGCACTCGAAGGCGATTGCGCTGATCGTGTGGGCTGCAAAGGCAGGATCGCGCAGCATCTGCGATGCGCGCTCGAGCCGGCGCGCAAGCAAATATTCCGAAAACGTCGTGCCGTTGCGTTCGAACAGCTTGTGCACGTAGCGCGGCGTCACCCCGTGTCGCAGGGCCATCGTCGCGGCCGAGAGGTCGCCTGAGCCGAGCCGCTGGCGGATCTCCGCCTTGATCGACTGCAATCGCGCGGCGGCCACCCCGCGCTGCCTTGCCTCATGCGCCGCATCGGCATTGGCGCCGATCGCGAGCGCGGCGAGATCGACGATGTGGCTCGCGGCAGCCTTGGCCAGCTGCGCCTGGAGCGGGCCGTCCTCGTGCAGGGTCTGCACGTAGCGGACCAGCAGCCGCAGCGCGCGGTTCTCGGCGGGAAGCTGGCTCGCATAGGTCGAGTCGAGGTCGCGCACCAGAGCCGAAACGGCCGGCCGGGGCAGTACGATGGTGATGAAGCTGCCGAAGCTGTGCATCGTGTTCACCGACGGATCGGTCCCGGAGATGATCGAGGCGGAGCCGGGCCGGCCGACGATCTCGCGGCCGAGCTGCTTGGTCGTTCCGGCTCCGCTCATCAAGACCGATAATCCGAAGCCGTCCCGCGCACTGGAGAGATGCTGACGGGTGACATGGTAGTGCGCCGGAGAGCGCGAGCCGGCGACCACCCCGACGCCGGGCAATCCCTGGAAGGTCACGCTGGCATGAAAGGGCGTGTCGTCGATCGTCTCGATGTCCACATTGGCGATGTTGCGGCCGTAGACCTCCCGCCACATGGCAAGACGCCGGTGAGCTGGGAACGCATCAGTCGAAGTGCGGACGGGAACGAAGGGCGGGGTCGGAGACGTCATGCTGCGTGGGTCGCGATCCATCGTTCGGCAGTTCGACGGCTCTGACGCCTTGTTAGCGGATTCTCGCACCATTTCAACCGCGAGGGTCCGACTGTGGCCGCGATGCATCGAATGTCGGCAAAATGCCGATGAGTTCACACCGGTCCAATCCAGTTCATCCCAGTCCGAGCCTGCCGCGGCAGCCGCCGTTTAGGTGTTCGCACGAGCCGAAGCAGCCGCGTCGGCGTTGAGTCCCGACGCGTGCGGCGGAGCTGATTTCTGGAGGAGTGGGAATGAGAATTGGTCTCGGATTTCGCAACGTGTTGCTCACGACGACATCCGTCGCGGCATCAGCGGTGTGCGGCGTCACGTCGGCCATGGCCGGCGACAACGAGGCGCTTCTGTCGCTGCTGGCCAGCAAGGGCGTGATCTCACAAGGCGAAGTCCGCGCCGTCAACTCGGCCCCGCCTGCACAGCAGAGCGACCGTCTGCTGGCGATCCTGCGCAAGAAGGGCGTGCTCGCCGATGGCGACATCCAGGCGCTCAAATCGAAGTCGCGGCCGGAGAGCGTGGCCAGCACGGATGCCCGACCAGCCCCGGCGTCCCCCGTGCCGCCTCCGGCCGCGGCGCCTGCCGGTCCCGCGACGATGCCGCGCAAGGCGGCTGTGCTCGAGGTCGGCGGGTTCGAGATCGCGCCGGTCGGCTACATTGCGTTCACTGGCGTCAGCCGCAACACCAACACGGGCAACGCGACCACGACCAATTTCGGCGCGATCCCGTTCGACAATACAATCGGCGGTAACATGACCGAGACGCGCATGTCGGCGCAGAACTCGGTGTTCGGCCTGCGCGCGCGCGGCAATGTCAGGGGCGTCGATCTCACCGGTTATTTCGAGGGCGATTTCAACGGCAACGATCCTGCCAATGTCTTCGTCAATTCGAACAGCCATACCTTCCGGATGCGGCTTGCCTATGCCGACGTGAAGACCGGCCAGTTCGAGACGAGCTTTGGCCAGACCTACAGCTGGCTGACGCCGAACCGCTACGGCATGGGCCCCGATCCGTCGGACGTCTTCCTGACCAACAATATCGACCAGAGTTTCCAGGTCGGCCTGCCCTGGGCACGCCAGGCGGCGGCGCATTTCGCCTGGCACGCCACGCCGAACTTCACCATCGGTGCCGGCGTCGAAAATCCGCAGCAATATGTCGGTGCGGGTGAGGTGACCTATCCGTTCGCGTTCAATGCGCAGCTGCAGTCGCAGTTCGATACCGGCGCCGTCCCGGGCACGCCGAACCGGACGCCCGATGTGGTCGCGAAGGCCGCCTACGACAGCGACGTCTGGTCGGGCACGCGGCTGCATGTCGAGGCGGCCGGCATGTGGCGGCATTTCCGCTCCACGAATATCCCCTCGCTCATCGGGTCGAGCTGGAGCTGGCATGATACGAACGGATGGGCGGCGACGATCGGGGCGAACCTCGAATTCTTCAGGACGTTCACGCTTGTCGGCAATGCGTTCTGGGGCAATGGCGGCAGCCGCTATCTCGGCGCACTCGGTCCTGATGTCGTAGCGTTGCCGACCGGGGCTGCCGGCGGTGCGCACGATATCACGCTCTCGACGGTCAGTTCGCACGGCTTCCTCGCCGGGGCCGAGTGGCGCGTTCTCGATCCGACGATCCTGTCGGCGTATTACGGCCAGGCCTATTTCGATCGCAACTACACCCTCGACACCACCAACCCGTCGGCGTTCCCGGCATACGCCGGCTTCGGCGGTCCGAACTCGCCGAACACCGCCAACAAGCAGATCGAGCAGTGGACGGTCGATCTCAAGCACACCTTCTGGGCCGATCCGCAATACGGCGCCATCTCCGGTCTCGCCCAATACTCCTATCTGCGGCGTGAGCCCTGGTTCGTGGCCATCGGCGCGCCCGGCGAGGCCCACACCCATCTGTTCTTCACTGAGCTGCGCTACCAGCTTCCCGGCACTTGAGCGAAACGAGGATACGAACAATGATCAAGCACGCAATTGCCCTCGTTTCGCTGATGAGCGTTCTCGCCGGCCAGGCTGCGGCCGCGGATCTCGCAGCGGTGCCTTACGCGGCTGCGACCGCGGCGGCGCCGTGGACCGGATTTCACGTCGGTGTCGTCGCCGGCGGGGGGCGTGGAACGGCAAACCACGATTATCCGACTCTCCCGCTCATCGGCACGTCCGGCGACTTCGGGCAGACCGGCTGGATCGGGGGAGCCACGGCCGGATACGAGTGGCAGTTCGGCACGTTCGTCGTCGGCGTCGAAGGTGACCTTTCCGCTGCGAACATTGATGGCAACACATCGAATGGCTTCTGCGCCGGCACTCCGTGTCGGACGAAAATCACGTGGCTGCACACCGGCCGCGCCCGCGTTGGCGTGGCGCTCGGAGATGTCATGCCATACGTCACCGGCGGCGTCGCGGTTGCTGGATTGAAGTCCTGGAACAAGTTCAACCCGACCAATTCCGAGCCGAACGCCATTTGGAGCGGCGTCGTTGGCGGCGGCGTGGAATGGTCGTTCCTGCCGAATTGGTCAGCCAAGGCCGAATACCTGTTCGTGCCTTCGTTCACGACGGCCACCTCGACCGACCTGCCGGACGCCAAGGTGAACGAACGCAATGTCAGCCTGGTGCGGTTCGGCGTGAACTATCACCTCGGCGACGCACCGCTGAGGGCGCGGTATTGAGCGCCGCCGTCACGGTTCACGTTACCGGCGCCGGATTGAACAGCGTCAGATCGTTGTGGATGCCCCAGCGATCCGACCACGGTTTGGTGCGGCCGGAGGCGACATCGAGGATCAGGCGGAACAGGTCCCAGCCGGTTTCCTCGATGGTCTTGGCGCCGGTGGCGATGCCGCCGGCGTCGAAATCGATCAGGTCCTTCCAGCGCCGTGCAAGCTCAGTGCGGGTCGCGACCTTGATCACGGGTGCGGCGGCCAGTCCATAAGGCGTGCCACGGCCGGTGGTGAACACTTGCAGCGTCATGCCGGAGGCGAGCTGGAGCGTGCCGCAGATGAAGTCGGACGCCGGCGTTGCCGCAAACAGCATGCCCTTCTGCGTCGCCTTCTGGCCGGGCGAGAGCACGCCGGTGATGGCTGACGAACCGGACTTGACGATCGAGCCCAAGGATTTTTCGACGATGTTGGCGAGGCCGCCCTTCTTGTTGCCGGGCGTGGTGTTGGCGCTGCGATCGGCGCCGCCACGGGCGAGATAAGAATCGTACCAGGCCATCTCGCGCACCAGCGCGCGGCCGACATCCTCGTTGATGGCGCGGCGGGTGAGAAGCTGGATCGCATCGCGCACCTCGGTGACCTCGGAGAACATCACGGTGGCGCCGGCGCGCACCAGGAGGTCGGCGGCGAAGCCGACGGCAGGGTTGGCGGTGACGCCGGAGAAGGCATCGCTGCCGCCGCATTGCAGGCCGATGACGAGGTCGGAAGCGGGACAGGTCTCGCGCTTGCGGGAGTTGAGCACCTTCAGCCGCGCCTCGGCCTGGGTCATGATCGCGTCGACGATAGCGCCAAAACCGTCGAAGGCCTCATCCTGCATGCGGACGATGGCATCGTTCACGCCCTCCGGCACCAGCCGTTCGGGTGCAAGCTTTTCGCAGCCGAGGCCGATGACAAGGATCTCGCCGCCGAAATTCGGGTTCAACGCGAGGTTTTGCAGCGTGCGGATCGGCACGACCGCATCCGGCGCGGTGATGGCGACGCCGCAGCCATAGGCGTGGGTCAGCGGCACGACGTCGTCGACGTTCGGGTACTTCGGCAGCAGCTCGGCGCGGATGCGCTTTACCGCGTATTCCATCGTGCCCTTGACACATTGCACGGAGGAAGAGATGCCGAGGATGTTCTTGGTGCCGACCGATCCATCCGGATTGCGGTATCCCTCGAAGGTGAAGCCTTCGAGCGGCGGCAGCGGCGCCGGGACGGCGGTCGAAATCTCGAGCTTGTCGAGGGCAGGGGCCTCCGGCATGCGGATGCGGGCTTCATCGACCCATTCGCCGGCCAGGATCGGCGACAGCGCGTAGCCGATCACCTCACCATAGCGGATGATCGGCTCATCTTGGGCGATGTCGACCAGGGCAGTCTTGTGCCCTTGCGGCACAAAGGCGCGCAGCGTCAGTCCGCAGGCAAAGCGGGAGCCGGCGGGAAGCCCGAAATCATTGACCACGATCGCGACGTTGTCGCGCGCGTTGAGCTTGATGTAGCGGGGCTGCTCTTTCGCTGCGACGTCCTGGTCCATCGTGGACTCCGGAATTGTAGGGTGGGTTAGCCCCGTGATTGCGCGAAGCGCAATCACTCGGCGTAACCCACCACTGTTTCTCTCCGCGGAAGCAGAAGAGGTGGGTTACGCTGCGCTAACCCACCCTACGAAGTCAGCCTATCAACCTGGATAGGTATAGGCCGTCTTCACCGTCGTGTAGAACTCGCGTGCATAGGAGCCCTGCTCGCGGGGGCCGTAGCTCGAGCCCTTCCGGCCGCCGAACGGCACGTGATAGTCGACGCCGGCGGTCGGCAGATTGACCATCACCATGCCGGACTCGCTGTTGCGCTTGTAGTGCGAGGCGTATTTCAGGCTGGTGGTGCAGATGCCGGACGCGAGGCCGAACTCGGTGTCGTTGGAGATCGCAAGCGCCTCCTCGTAGTTCTTGGCGCGGATGACGGCGGCGACCGGTCCGAAGATTTCCTCACGCGCGATGCGCATGTTGTTGCTGGCTTCGGTGAACAGCGCCGGCTGCAGGTAGTGGCCGGGGTTCTCGCGCTTGAGCAGCTCGCCGCCGAAGGCGAGCTTGGCGCCTTCGTCCTGGCCGATCTTGATGTAGCGCAGGTCCTGGTCGAGCTGGCTCTGGTCGACCACGGGGCCGATATGCACGCCGGCCTTGAGCGCATCGTCGACCGACAGGCTGTTCAGACGTTCGGCCACCGCGGCGACGAAGCGGTCGTGAATGCCTTCGGTCACGATCAGGCGCGACGAGGCGGTGCAGCGCTGGCCGGTCGAGAAATAGGCGCCATTGACGGCGACCTCGACGGCGGTCTTCAGGTCGGCGTCGTCAAGCACGACCAGCGGATTCTTGCCGCCCATCTCGAGCTGGAATTTCTTCATCGGGTTCGAGAGCACGCAGGCCTGCGCGATCTTGCGGCCTGTCTGCACCGATCCGGTGAAGGAGATCGCCGCGACATCCGGATGCTCAAGCAGGGTCTGGCCGACGACGGACCCGGAGCCGACCACGAGATTGAACACGCCAGCTGGAATGCCCGATCGGGTGATGATTTCGGCGAGCGCGTGGCCCGAGCCGGGCACCAGCTCCGCCGGCTTGAACACCACGGTGTTGCCGTAGCAGAGCGCGGGCGCGATCTTCCAGGCGGGGATGGCGATCGGGAAATTCCAGGGCGTGATCATGCCGACGACGCCGACCGGCTCGCGCGTGATCTCGACATCGAGACCGGGACGCACCGAGGCGCCCTTCTCGCCGATCAGCCGCAGGGCCTCGCCGGCGAAGAACGCGAAGATCTGGCCGGCGCGGGCGACCTCGCCGATGCCCTCGGGGAGCGTCTTGCCTTCCTCGCGGGCGAGCAGGCGGCCAAGCTCTTCCTTGCGAGCGAGGATCTCGGTGGAAATCTTGTTCAGCGCGTCGTAGCGCACCTGCGGCGTCGACTGCGCCCAGGCGGGAAAGGCGGCCTTCGCGGCGGCGATCGCCTTCTCGGTCTGCGCCTTGTCGGCCTTGGCATATTCACCGACGAGATCATTGGTGTTGGAGGGATTGATATTCCTGGTGACGCCGGAGCCATCGACCCACTCGCCGCCGATGAAGTTTTTCAGGATCGCAGTCATACAGTCCTCCAAGTCATTTAAGGGGGCATGATCCAAGTCGGAAAACCGGTACCCGTTTTTCCGGGACCATGCCTCAGTTTCTTAGCGAACGAGGCAGGGACGCTTGTCGTCAAAGGTCCAGCCCGGGATCAAATCCTGCATGGCAATAGCGTCATCGCGGGCACCGAGTCCATGCTTCTTGTAGAGCTCGTGCGCGGCCTCGATGGCCGCCTGGTCGATCTCGATGCCGAGGCCCGGACGATCCGGAACCGCGATCTTGCCGCCGCGGATCTGTAGCGGCTCCTTGGTCAGCGCCTGGCCGTCCTGCCAGATCCAGTGGGTGTCGATCGCGGTGACCTTGCCGGGAGCGGCGGCGCCGACATGGGTGAACATGGCGAGCGAAATGTCAAAATGGTTGTTGGAGTGTGAGCCCCAGGTCAGACCGTTGTCACGGCAGGTCTGGGCGACGCGCACCGAGCCTTGCATGGTCCAGAAATGGGGATCGGCGAGCGGAATGTCCACCGCGCCGAGGCGTAGCGCGTGGCCGAGCTGGCGCCAGTCGGTCGCGATCATGTTGGTCGCGGTCGGCAGGCTGGTTGCGCGGCGGAACTCGGCCATGATCTCGCGGCCGGAGAAGCCGGCCTCGGCCCCGCAGGGGTCCTCGGCATAGGCGAGGATGCCGTGCATGTTCTTGCAGAGGCTGATGGCCTCATCGAGCGACCAGGCGCCGTTCGGGTCGAGCGTGACGCGGGCGTTGGGGAAGCGCCTGGCAATGGCGGTGACCGCCTCGATCTCCTGCTCGCCGCGGAGCACGCCGCCCTTCAGCTTGAAATCGGCGAAGCCGTAATGGTCCTGCGTGGCCTCCGCGAGCCGGACGACCGTCTCAGGCGTCATCGCCTCCTGATGGCGGAGGTTGAACCATTCCGCCTTGCCGATCTCGCCCTTGACGTAGTCGAGCTTGCTCTTGCTCCGATCGCCGACGAAGAAGAGATAGCCGAGCGTCTCGACGCTGCTCCGCTGCTGGCCTTCGCCGAGCAGAGCTGCGACCGGCAGATTGAGGTGCTGGCCGAGCAAATCGAGCAGGGCGGATTCAACGGCGGTGACGGAGTGGATCATCACGCGCAGGTCAAACGTCTGCTTGCCGCGGCCGCCGGCGTCGCGGTCGGCGAAGGTGGTTCTGATATCGGCGAGGATGTTGTTCATCGCGCCGACGGTCTTGCCGATCACGAGCGCGCGGGCGTCCTGCAGCGTCTGCCAGATCTTTTGTCCGCCCGGCACCTCGCCGACGCCGGTATGACCCGCATTGTCGGTGAGGATGACGATGTTGCGGGTGAAGAACGGTGCATGCGCGCCGCTCAGATTGAGGAGCATGCTGTCGCGGCCGGCGACCGGAATCACCTGCATCGCCGTGACAACCGGTGCGCCAGATATATCCGTCTGGGCCATCGCGCGCTTCTCCCTGTTGTTGCCTGTTATTCTGCAGCTCGTTGTGACGATGGGATGGCGGGCAGATTCTTCACCAGCGCGGTCAGTTCCGCCATCTCCTGCTCGGTCAGGTCGGTCAGCGGCGGACGGACCGGGCCGGAATCGCGGCCGATCACCTTCATGCCGGCCTTGATGATCGAGACCGCATAGCCCTTCTTGCGGTTGCGGATCGCGATCAGCGGCAGGATGAAATCCTTCAGCCCGGCGTGGATGGTCGCATGATCGCGCTTGCGCACGGCGGCGTAGAAATTGGTGGCGAACTCCGGCACGAAATTGAACACGGCCGAAGAATAGGTCGTCACGCCCATGTCGAGATAGGGCAGCGCGAACGTCTCCGCGGTCGGCAGGCCGCCGACATAGGTCAGGCGATCGCCGAGCTTGGTGTAGACGCGGGTCATCAACTCGATGTCGCCGATGCCGTCCTTGTAGCCGACGAGGTTTGGACAACGCTCGGCGAGGCGAGCGAGCGTGTCGGGCTGCAGGATGGCGTTGTCTCTGTTGTAGACGATGACGCCGATCTTCACGGCGGCGCAGACAGCCTCGACATGGGCGGCAAGGCCGTCCTGCTCGGAATGGGTGAGGTAGGGCGGCAGCAGCAAAAGGCCATCCGCGCCGGCCTTTTCCGCGCCAACAGCGATCTCGCGGGCGATGGCGGTGCCGTAGCCGGTGCCGGCGAGCACGGGCACGCGGCCCTTGGTCTCCTCGACGGCGACCTTGACCACCTCAGGAACCTCGGTCGGGGTCAGCGAGAAGAACTCGCCGGTGCCGCCGGCGGCGAACAGGCCTGCGACCTCGTAGCCGCACAACCAGTCCATGTTGGCGCGGTAGGTCGCTTCGTCGAAGGAGTAGTCCCCCTTGAACGGCGTGACGGGGAAGGACAGGAGGCCCGATCCGATCTTCTGGGCCATTTCCTGCGGGGTCATCTTGCTCACGGGGCGCTGCTCCCTGCTCTCGTGTGTGTGTCGGGGACGCTCACCGAGGCACTGAGGCACGCGTCCATGCGCCGCTGTTTAGGAGACCGTTCGATGCGCGTCCAAGCCAAAGCCTATATCGACCGATGCGGATTGAGCATCAATCCTCCACGACCTCCGCCGACGATAATTCACTGGCGATTTTGACCAGCGCCGACAGCAGCGGGTTCTCGTCGTCGCGGCGCCAGACCATGAAGAGCTCGACCGGGACGCGGTTGCGCAGCTTCAGCGGCCGCAGCCGCACGTCGGAGATCTTGAGGCCGGCGGCCGCGGCCGGCACGATGGCAAGGCCAAGGCCCGCGCGCACCATCGCCAGGATCGAATGGATCTGGCTGAGGTGCTGGACATAGCGCGGCAGAATGTCGGCGCGGGTGAACAGCGCAACCAAGAGGTCGTGGAAGTAGCGGCTTTCATAGGGCGAATACATCACGAAGGGCTGGTCGTCGAAGTCCTTGATGGTGATGTTCTCGGCATTGGCCAGCGGATGCTTCTTCGGAATGGCGGCGAGCAGGGGCTCGGCGACGACGCGGCGGCTGGCAAGCTCGGGCCGCGCGATCGGCGGCCGCAGCAGGCCGGCATCGATCTGGCCCGAGGTGAGGGCCTCGAACTGGTCACCGGAAACCATTTCCTTCAGCGAGAAGTCGACCTCCGGCAGCTTGGCCCGGCAGGCCGCGATCAGCTCAGGCAGGAAGCCGTAGGCGGCGGCGGCGGTGAAGCCGATCTTGACCGAGCCGGTCTTGCCGAGCGCGATGCGGCGAGCCACCTGCGAGGCGCTTTCGGCAAGCTTCAGGATACGGCGTGCCTCCGGCAGGAAGCTGCGGCCCGCCGGGGTCAGGCGCACCGACCGGCTGGTGCGCTCCAGGAGCGGCGCATCGATGATGTGCTCCAGCACCTGGATCTGCCGGGACAGCGGCGGCTGGGTCATGTTCAGTCGCGCGGCGGCGCGGCCGAAATGCAGTTCCTCCGCCACCGTGACGAAACAGCGGAGCTGGTTGAGGTCGAACATCGATACATGCCTTAGATGAATAAGGCGTTTCCCCGGCACTTCTAGCATCGATCACCTCCAAAAACAAAGACGGCGGCTTTCGAGGGCCGCCGTTGAGTTGCCCGGTCAAGCTCCCATGGGAGCCCTCAGGAGGAACGTTTGAGCGTCACCCGCTCGATCTTGCCGACGATGACGAGATAGGCGAACGCCGCCACCAGCGCGTTGGCGCCGACGAACAGCAGCGCGCCGTTGAAGGAGCCGGTCGCGGCGAGGATGTAGCCGATCACGATCGGCGTGGTGATCGAGGAGAGATTGCCGAAAGTGTTGAACAGGCCGCCGGAGACGCCGCCGGCTTCCTTCGGCGAGGTGTCGGAGACGACAGCCCAGCCGAGCGCGCCGATGCCCTTGCCGAAGAAGGCGAGCGCCATGAAACCGACCACCAGCGCCTGGCCGTCGACATAGTTGCAGGCGATGATCGACATCGACAGCAGCATGCCGCCGACGATCGGAATCTTGCGCGCCATGGTCAGCGAGCCGGTCCGGCGCAGGATCGCATCGGAGATGATGCCGCCGAGGACGCCGCCGATGAAGCCGCACAGCGCCGGCAGCGTCGCGACGAAGCCGGCTTGCAGGATCGACAGGCCGCGCTCCTTGACGAGATAGACCGGGAACCAGGTCAGGAAGAAATAGGTCAACGTGTTGATGCAGTACTGGCCGAGATAGACGCCGAGCATCATGCGGTTGGAGAGCAGCTGGCGGATGTGGTCCCAGCCGGAGCCGGCCGCGGGCGCACGTGCCCGCTTCAGATCGTCCTTGGGCGCATCGAGATCGACCAGCGCGCCGCCATCCCTGATGTAGTCGAACTCGGCCTCGTTGATGCCGGGGTGCTCCTTCGGTCCGTATACGGTCTTGACCCAGACCAGGCCCATGATCACGCCGAGACCGCCCATCACTGAGAATACGTAGCGCCAACCGTAATCATGGGCGATCCAACCCATCAGCGGCGCGAAGATCACGGTCGCGAAATATTGCCCCGAATTGAAGAAGGCCGACGCAGTGCCACGCTCGTTGCCGGGAAACCAGGCCGCGACGATGCGGGCATTGGCGGGGAAGGACGGCGCCTCCGCGACGCCGACCAGGAGCCGAAGCGCGAACAGCACGGCGACGGCGGCGCCGGCGCCGAGGAAACCGACCCAGCCCTGCATCATCGTGAACAGCGACCAGACGATGATGCTGAAGGCGTAGACGAGGCGCGAGCCGTAGCGGTCAAGCAGCCAGCCCCCCGGCACCTGGGCAACGACATAGGACCAGCCGAAGGCCGAGAAGATCCAGCCCATGGCGACCGGATCGAGATGAAGTTCCTTGGAGAGGGCGGGACCTGCGATCGAGAGCGTGGCGCGGTCGGCGTAATTGACGGTGGTGACCAGGAACAGCATGGTCACGATGAACAGCCTGACGCGAGACCTCTTCACGTCCGTTGCGGACACCACTGCGCTCATCAGGCGCTCCTTAGAACTTGAAATGTTTCCTCACGGCGACTCCTAGAGGCGCGCGTGGGAAAGTGTCCAAGTTGAAGGGGGTATCGATTGATGCCGGTTTTGAATTGATGGAACGGCAGGGAGTGGAGACGATCGTGAAACTGCGAAAATGCCGGCGCGATGTTGAGGGTGACGAGCTTTCTCCACGCACACCACTGTCGTTCCCCGCGACCCGGCTACGCCAGGGCTTCGCCGGGGTTGAGGTTCAGGGGCGCCGAAGCTGTAGCGTAGGCGGCAGGCGGGGAATCCAGTACGACGCGGCTCGTGGAGTACTGGATCGCCCGCCTGCGGGGCGATGATAGCGCGCATGTGGAGAGCATGTGGAGAGCGCGAGTTCGCACCACGGCGCGGTGGGAGATTGCTTTGCTTCTACTGCCGCGTGCCGCCCAGCAGCGGCGGCAGCAATCCGCGCGTGACACCCGGCGGCACCGCGTCCAGACCAAGCACGGCGCTTGCGGCGGGCAGCGTGGCATCCGCCATCGCGGCGTGGCCTTCGGCGCTCGGATGCACGGCGCCGCCGTAAACCGCCGAGAGCACGCCCCAGGTCGCGTCGTGAATGTCATTCGGCTGGCTCGCCGCCGGCAATCCCTGCGGATAGGTCATCGCTGCGAAATAGCTGTCATTGGCATCGCGGATCCAGCGCGCGCGCGGTAGATAGGCGCGATACTCCGAGGCGCCGCGGCCGCACAGCATCGGCTGGCTCGCCGCCGACACGATGTCCGGATTGAAGCTCTGTCCGTTCTCGGCAAAGCAGGTGCGGTCGAATTCGGGATCGCCTCCGGCATGCGCGCAGAAGCCGTGATCGGCAAACGCGGCCTGGTGGGAATCGACAAAGGTCATCCGGTCGGCCTCGGGATCGCGGCACAGCGCACCCTGCGTGCAGGTGGCCAGCCCCTTCAACTGCGGCAGGAACTCGGTGTCGACGAAGGTCGAGACGCGGGCGAGGCGCTGCGGATCGGCGCTGAAAGCGGGGTGGATGTCGAAGCCGCTGCGGCCGCCGCGACAGGGCACGCCGCCGTCGGCAAGCGCCGGATTGGCGTAGGAGACATAGACCACGTGCGAGAGATCGCCGCCAAGCAGCGGCTTCAGCGCCTCGCGTAAGCGGACGAAATTCTGCGGCAGCTCGCGCTGGAGCGCGTCACGGGAATCGTCGACGCTCGCCATCACGCCGGAGCGGCGGAACAGTGCACGTTCGGTCGCGGTGTCGACGATGACGTCGGCGACCAGGCCGGAGAAGTAGACGTCGTTGGCGCCGATCGAGAGCAGCACCAGATCGAGATTGCGATCCGGCTGACGCTTCTTCGCGGCGGTCAGTGCCTCGCGCAATTCGGCGACCTGCGCATTCACGCTGGTGTTGCAGACGCCCGACTTGCCGGGCGGGCACTCGCGGGCGCGTTGGGAGCCGAGCAGCCCGTCGCTGATGCTGGCGCCGGTGCAGGCGAGCGGCAGATAGGTGACGGCGATATGGGTGTAGCGCACCGCCAGCGCGAGCGCGGTGCGGGCCTGGTAGCTGTAGAGCGAGCGGTGGCACGGCGAGTTGAACCAGAGCGCACCATAGTGCTGCCAGTTGGCGAGCGTATCCGGCGCCTCGCAGGCGCGTCCGCCCTTGAAGCCGGCGCGGCTCGGCCGGTAATATTGTCCGACGCCCGTGCCGAGATAGGAGCGGAAGCAGAAGCCCTCGTCCGCCAGCGCCAGCGCCCGGTCCGGATTGCCCTCGCCGGAGGCGATGCTGTCGCCAAGGCCGGCGATGAAGATGTCGCGGACTTGGATCTCGGTCTGAAGGCGCCGGGTCGGATCGGAGCCGGAAGAGACGTCGACGGTTGCGACCGTCTGCTTGCCGTAGCGGACCCGCAGATTGACCGGTTCGGCGCAGTCGAAGGTGGAGGATTGCGGCCCGTCACCGTCGTCGAACGACCAGGCGCAGGTGGCGCCGACCGGCACCGCGCCGGCCAGGCGCACGGTGATGGGGTGGTCGACCGGGGTGAGGTAGTTCTCTTTGACGTTGTCACGGGTGCAGGGCTGGTTGACCCGGCCCTGCAGATCGATGCAGAGCCGATTGACCATGTTGCGGGCCCAGCCACGGCCTTCGCTTTGCAGCTCCAGCGACTGCTCGGCGGCGAGAATGCTGCGGTTACGGGCATTTTCGACATGCAGTAGGAAGTCGCGTTCCTCGCGGAACAGTCGGAAGCGGTTGCGGACCTCCCAATTGATCTGCATGGCGCCGGCATCCTGCGCGAGGACGCGCTGAAGCGGCAGAACGGTGAGGAGCCCGGCCAAAAGCAGGGCACCCGCAAGAAAACGGCGAGGGGAAACTGGGATCATGGCCCGCGTCTTCAACGGCAAAGTTGAGGCGGAAATAAGAGAGCATAGCCCCTGGCCGGCAATCCTCTCGCTGCGGCCTTTGCGGGCTTCCGCGCGGCCGCTGGCCGACTTTACCGTTTGCTGGCCTGGCGCACCAACCGTTCGCGCTCCATCGGCGTCACCTCCTTCGGCAGGTTGGCCTGAGCGCAAGCTTCCGCCAGTCGTCGCCGTTCCTGCCAAGGCCGCACCACGTTCATCCAGAGCTCCCTTGTGCCCATAATGGAAATGGCGAGACCGAACGGGATCACGAAATAAAGGATACGGAAGACCAGCAGGGTCGCGAGCAGTTGCTCGCGGCCGAATTCGGGCAGCGCCACCAGCATGGCGGCGTCGAACACGCCGATCGAGCCGGGTGCGTGGCTGGCGAAGCCCAGCAGCGTCGCCAGGATGAACACCACCGCGAGCGACAGGAAGTCGATCGGCGGATCAGCCGGAATCAGCAGGTACATTGCGAAGGCACAGAAGCCGAGATCGACCACGCCGATCAGGATCTGGACCAGCGTCAGCGGCGCCGACGGCAGCACCACCTTCCAGCCCTTCTGGCCGAGTTCGCGGCGTTTCTCGCCCATGCTGAGCCAGATCAGATAGGCGGCGATCGAGGCGAGGCCGCCGCACGCGATCAGCCGGTTGATCGACGATGGCAGCTGGTCCATGTAGGACGCCGCATCCGGATGGATGGCCATGCCGATCGACAGCACAAAAATGTTACCGAGCCAGAAGGTCAGGCCGGAGAGGAAGCAGATCTTGGCGACGTCGATCGCGTTCAGCCCGTAATCCGAATAAATTCGGAAGCGGATCGCACCGCCCGTAAATACCGTGGCACCAATGTTGTGGCCGATCGAATAGGACGTAAAGCTCGACAGCGCTGCGATGCGATACGGCACGTGTTTCTTGCCAATCGTTCGCAGTGCAAAAAAGTCGTAGAAGGTCAGCGTACAGAACGCGAAGAAAACGCAGATCGCGGCGAGCCCGATATGTCCGCGGGGAATATCGGCCAATGCGGTCAGGATGACGCCGGTATCGATGCCCTTGAGGGTCCGCACGAGCGTCGTAACCGCGAAGGCGATGATCATCACGCTCGCGGCAATCCCCAGCCGTCGCCAGCCGATCCATCTCTTGAAGCCGCGTTTCAGCGCGGGCAGCAGTCCGTGCATTCATCCTCCCGGCGGGGGGCAAGGCCGGCCGGGCCAGACACTGGCCGGTCGGCTGCGATCACTCGCCCGAGGCGGGCGTGGATCACTAGGCATGATGTAACTCATTTAAGGCAAAAACACCGACTTGTGCAGCCCTTGACAACGACAGGTTCTGGGCCGGACCCGCCGTTTTGTCATACGTGGTTCACATGGCCGGCGCGTTAGGCATATGAGTCGAGGGCCACGCCTCGACTGTGCCCCGTGTTTGCAAATGGTCCCAAATCCTGCGCTCGCAAGCATTGTTCCGGCGCAAAACGACGCAGACTTTTTTGGAACGACGGCGCTGCGCACCGGTTAGGGCTCCATCAGCAATCGAACACGGCGAAATCGCGGCTTTTGTTCAAGTCGACGCTGTCGTGTTCCCCAAGACTTCTCGAGGATTGGAACGATGGGACTGTTCACCAAAGACATCAAGACCATGAACGACCTGTTCGTGCATCAGCTGCAGGACATCTATTACGCCGAGCAGCAACTCACCAAAGCGCTGCCGAAAATGGCAGATAAGGCCACAGATCCGCAGCTGAAGCAGGGCTTTTTGACGCACCTTGAAGAAACCAGGCAGCACGTCACACGGCTCGAGGAAGTGTTCAAGATGCACGGCGTTTCGGTGAAGGCGGTCGATTGCCCGGCCATCGACGGTATCATCGAAGAAGCGGAGGAAACCGCGGGCGAGGTCGCCGACAAGGCGGTGCTCGATGCAGCCCTGATCAACGCGGCACAAGCCGCCGAGCATTACGAGATCGTCCGCTATGGCAGTTTGATCGCCTGGGCCAAGCAGCTCGGCCGCAGCGACTGCGCCGCCGTGCTTGCCAAGACGCTCGAGGAAGAGAAGGCAACCGACAAAAAACTGACCACGCTGGCCGAGAGCAAGGTGAACTTGCGGGCGGCGAGCTAAGCCCGAGTAGCCCTCAAGAGCGCCGCGCGGTTCTTCCGCGCGGCGCTTGCGTTTCGGGTACCCATCATTCGGTCGTTGTCGAAACATGATTGCGGGAGCACGGCGTAGAGTTCGCATGGGGCTGCAACCGAGATGGCAGCATGCGAGCCAACACCGTCAAATGTGAAACCTTCGACGCGGGTTGTGCCCCGCGCACCGCATCGCGCCTTGCAACCTCGCTGACGCTGGCTGCGATGAGCCTCGGCTATGGCGTCGTGCAGCTCGACGTCACCATCGTCAACACGGCGCTCGACGCCATGGGCAAGGCGCTCGGCGGCGGCGTCGCGGAGCTGCAATGGGTGGTCAGCGCCTACACCATCGCTTTTGCCGCCTTCATCCTGACATCAGGCGCACTCGGCGATCGCATCGGCGCCAAGCGCATCTTCATCGCGGGGTTCGCGATCTTCACGGCCGCTTCGCTGGCCTGTGCGCTGTCGCCCAACGCCATCGTGCTGATCGGCGCGCGACTGGTGCAGGGACTGGCGGCGGCCATCCTGGTGCCGAATTCGCTGGCGCTGCTCAATCACGCTTATACGGACGATCTTGCGCGCGGTCGGGCCGTTGCGGTCTGGGCGGCAGGTGCGAGCCTGGCGCTGACGGCCGGTCCCTTCGTCGGTGGCGCGCTGATCACGCTGGTCGGGTGGCGCGCGATCTTCCTCGTCAATCTGCCGATCGGCCTTGCAGGCCTGTGGCTGAGCTGGCGTTATGCGACCGAGACCACGCGGGCGCGCTCACGCGAGATCGATCTGCCCGGTCAGCTTGCTGCGATCGGAGCCTTGGGCGCGCTCGCCGGTGCAATCATCGAGGCTGGCGCGCTTGGATGGGGCCATCCGGCGGTGATCGCCGCCTTCGTCACTTCCGTCGTCTTCGCAGCGCTGTTTGTCTGGCGCGAGGCCAGCACCGAGCAGCCAATGCTGCCACTGTCTCTGTTCAGTCATCGGCTGTTCAGCCTGACCACGATCGTTGGCCTGCTTGTCAACGTCGCGATCTATGGTCTGATCTTCGTGCTGAGCCTCTACTTCCAGCGGATCAACGGTCTGTCAGCGTGGTGGACCGGGCTCGCCTTCGTGCCGATGATGGGAGCGGTGCTCCCGGTCAATCTGCTGGCGCCGCGCCTGGCCGAACGTATCGGCCCGTGCCCGACCATCGTGGCAGGTGCCTGCATCTCTGCGCTCGGCTGTCTTGGCCTGGTTTGGATCGAGGCCGGAACGAGCTACCCTGCGATCTTCGTGCAGATGATCGCGATCAGCGGCGGGCTTGGCCTCCTGGTGCCGCCGCTGACCTCGACCTTGCTCGGCAGCGTCGAGAAGGCGCGCTCGGGTGTCGCTGCGGGCGTCCTCAACGCGACACGGCAAACCGGCAGCGTCCTCGGCGTTGCACTGTTCGGCTCGCTGGTGGCGTCCGATCGCGCGTTCATGACCGGCCTTCACCAATCGCTAATGATATCGGCTGCGGTGCTGCTGCTGGCCGCCTGCGTGATCGGCCTTGGCGTCATCGCGCAGGGGCGAGAAATGTGAGCGGCCACACACATTCTCTGTTCACCAATCCGGCAACCGGCGCCGCGCCGGTTACCGACTGTCCATCTCTGCCGGCTCTAGTGCCTGATGGAACAGGGGCCGGCGATGTATCAAGTTCTGTTTTGTCTCACGGACCAGCATGATTGGCGGCTGGTCGCACTCGGCGGCGCCGTGTGCCTGCTGGCAAGCGCGGCGGCAATCAGTCTGTTTCATCGGGCGCGAGCGGCAAATGGCGTGCCCGCCTCGTATGGATCACGCTCGATGCCATCGTTGCCGGTTGCGGCATCTGGGCAACCCATTTCATCGCGATGCAGGCCTACGGGCCCGGTGCCGGTGGCGCCTACAACATCCCGGTGACGATCCTTTCGCTGGTCTTTGCGATTGCGGTCACCTTCATCGGTCTCAGTATTTCGGTTTCGACCAGGCGCGGAGCTCTGGTCGCGCTTGGCGGCGCTGTCGTGGGTGGCGGCGTGGCAGCCATGCATTACACCGGCATGATGGCGTTCGAGATTCCTGCCCATGTCGGTTGGACCGCCGGCACCGTCGCGGTATCGATTCTGCTGAGCATCGTCTTTGGATCGTCCGCCCTGTTCGTCGCGGGGCGGAGCGACAGCCTGTCCAGTGCGTTGGGCGCCACGATCCTGCTCACCGCTGCCATCGTCACACACCATTTCACCGCGATGGGCGCACTGCAGTTGACGCCCGATCCGGCGCTCGCAATCAGCGGTCTTGCGATCCCGCCGGCGTCGTTGTCCATCCTGACCGCCAGCGCGACCGTTGCCATCATCGCTATCGCGCTCACGGCCGCCGTGCTCGACCGTCGCGCCAAGGGCGAGATCGGGCGCCAGCAGATCGTGCTCGACACGGCGCTCGAGAACATGTCGCAGGGACTGTGCATGTTCGATGCCGAAGGCAAGATCATCCTCTTCAACGAACGTTACGCGGCGATGCTCCGCCGCTCCGACATGCAGCTGACCGGCCGCCTCCTGCTCGATATTCTCCGCGAGGAGGCGGCCAAGGGCCAGTGGAACGGTGATGCCGAACAATTCTTCGCGCGCCTCGTCGAGGATGCCCGGGAGGGACGTACAACGACGGATGTCGTTCGCCGGTTCGAGCGCTCGATCCGCGTCGTCAACCAGCCGATGCGGGGCGGCGGTTGGGTCGCAACCTTCGAGGACATCACCGAATGGCTGGACGCGCAGGCCAAGATCTCCCACATGGCGCGTCATGACGCGCTGACCAATCTGCCGAACCGCGTGCTGTTCCACGAGCAGCTCGAGCAGGGACTGCGCCGGGCGGCCGCGAATGACCAGCTCGCGGTGTTCTGTCTCGACCTCGATCACTTCAAGGACATCAACGATTCGCTCGGCCATCCCATCGGCGATGCGCTGCTGAAGCAAGTCGGCCAAAGGCTGAAGGCGACGGTCGGCGAGCACGACACCGTGGCCCGTCTCGGCGGCGACGAGTTCGCCGTGGTCCAGATCGGCCGATCGGAGGAGGCTGCCGCGCGGTCACTCGCCGGACGCATCGTCGGGGTGATCTCTGCGCCCTACGAGATCGAAGACCATCAGATCGTGATCGGCGTCTCGATCGGCATCTCATTGTCGCCGCAGGACGGCAGCAATCCGGATGAGCTGCTGAAAAACGCCGACCTGGCGCTATATCGCGCCAAGGCCGACGGCCGCGGCACCTATCGCTTCTTCGAAACCGGTATGGATGCGCGCGCGCAGGCCCGGCGCCTGCTGGACATGGATATGCGCGCGGCGCTGCAGCGCGATGAGTTCCAGCCGTATTATCAGCCGATCCGCGATGTCGTCAGCGATCGCGTTGTCGCCTTCGAAGCGCTGTTGCGTTGGAATCATCCGGAGCGCGGCCTGATCTCGCCCATCAACTTCATTCCGCTCGCGGAGGAGACCGGCCTCATCGTCCAGCTTGGCGAGCTCGTGCTGCACCGCGCCTGTGCGGATGCCGCGACCTGGCCGGATGACATCGGCGTCGCCGTCAATTTGTCGCCGGTCCAGTTCAAGAGTCCGAACCTGATTGCATCGGTGACGGAGGCGCTGAGGAATTCGGGGCTCGCAGCGCGTCGCCTCGAGCTCGAGATCACCGAATCCGTACTGCTTCAGAACAGCGAGGCGACGCTGACCACGCTGCACGATTTGCGCGCCATGGGCGTGCGGATCTCGCTCGACGATTTCGGTACCGGCTATTCCTCGCTGAGCTATTTGCGCAGCTTTCCCTTCGACAAGATCAAGATCGACCGCTCCTTCGTGTCCGAGCTTGCCACGCGCGAGGATTCCGTCGCGATCATCCGCGCCGTCACCGGCCTTGGCCGCAGCCTCGGCATCGTCACCACGGCGGAGGGGGTCGAAAACGACGCGCAGCTCGAGCTGCTCCGGCGCGAGGGCTGCACGCAGGCGCAGGGTTATCTGTTCAGCCAGCCGCGGCCCGCCTGCGAAGTCGCGATGATGCTGGATCGGCCGCGGCTGCGCGCTTCGGCTTAGTTGGGCTTGCCGCCGCGTAGCGCGAAATGCGCGCCGCAGAAGGCCATCACGGCACCGAGACACAGCGCCGCGAGGCCCGCCAGCACGCCGGAAACGGTCGGAAGCGGGCTCGGCGCCGACGCCGCTTGCCCGGCGCCCGCGAGCAGCAGCACGCCGACTACGATCAGGAACTGGCGCATCCGCTGCGGGATCTGGCCGGAGACGGCGCTCTGCATCAACGTCGCCGTGAAATAGCCGCCGGAAAATCCGACCGTCGCGATTAGCCACCAAGCGATCGCAGCACCAGTCGGCATGAACTCGCGCGGGTCGGAGCGCCAGAGGCCGCCGAGGTCGAGCCCGTAGCGCGCACCCAGCATGTGGACCGCGAGCGCGAGCAGTACGCCCGCGATCGCAGCAGCCCCGAGAATCAGGCGGCGTGGAAAATAGATCGTCTCAGCCATGCCTGGCTTGTAGGATGGGAAAGGGCGATCGTGCAAGCGGATCGCAAGCGGGATCAGGTGATGCAGATGTCGGACGGGCAGGGCGGGTCGGTCACGAGCTACGCCTACAAGGCGTCGTTGATCGGTTCGGCGCATCGCTTCGAGCTGACGGACGAAGGATTGTCCTGGCACATCGCCGGCCGCTCCGGCCTCTGGCGCTATGACGAGATCAGTGCCATCGGGCTGTCGTTCCGCCCGGTCTCGATGCAGCAGCACCGCTTTCGCGCCGATCTCAGCCATGCCAAGGGCGGTCGCATCGCGATCCTGTCGACGAGCTGGCAGACCGCGGCGCTGATGGCGCCGCAGGACAATGGCTTTCGCGACTTCATCGTCGCGCTGCACGCCCAGATGGCGAAGGCCGGCAGCCGGGCCGAGCTGACCGCCGGCCTCGGCCGCAAGACCTATGCCGCCGTGCTCGCCTTCCTGGCGCTGCTGGGCGTGGCGATGGCCGGGCTGTTGATCCGCGCGCTCTTGATCGGCGAGTTTGCCGGCGTGCTGTTCATCCTCGGCTTTGCGGCGCTGTTCGTCTGGCAGGTCGGCGGCTTCGTCCGGCGCAACCAGCCGCGAAGCTACAGTTTTGATCAACTGCCTCGCTCCTTGCTGCCCTAACTCTGCAATGCGCCGCAATCAAAATTGACTTCGCCGCTGCGCGCGCTTCCCGCATCGTGCCGAGATGACGTCAATGAATCGCAGCACGCGCCTGCCGACGGCGGACGAGATCGCCGAGATCAATCGCACTCATCTGATCGACACGCCGCTTGCGCCGGCCGATCTCTTGTTTCTGTTCGGCACCCGCGAGGATGTTGCGCTGCGCGTCGAAACCGCCGCGCGGCTGTGGCGCGAGGGCTTTTACCGCTGGTCGATTGTCAGCGGCGGTGTCACCCCGGGCTCGGAGCAATCCGAGTGCGCCATCATCAAGGCGG
The DNA here is from genome assembly GCF_019455395.1 of Bradyrhizobium sp. BR 10261. Lineage (NCBI taxonomy): Bacteria > Pseudomonadati > Pseudomonadota > Alphaproteobacteria > Hyphomicrobiales > Nitrobacteraceae > Bradyrhizobium > Bradyrhizobium sp. BR 10261. The sequence continues at coordinate 119,373 of NZ_JACOFQ010000010.1, read as the reverse complement.
CGATGGTCGCAGCGGGCATTCCGGCGGACCGGATCCTGGAGGAGCACCGCGCGATGAACACCGGAGAGAACGTGATCTTCTCACTGCCTGTTATCGATGCGGCGCTGGGCCTGCGCAACATCCGCAGCGTGATCTGCCTCGGCAACACCTGGACGGCGCGGCGCTATCCGATGACATTGCACCGGCATTGGCCCGAGGTGACCAAGCTGCTGCTCACCGTCGACAGCTTTGCGACGCCGCGCACGCTCTGGCATACCGATGCCGAATTTCGTCGCCGTGTCCTGCACGAATGGGACAAGATCGAGCCGTACAAGGCGAAGGGCTTTATCGCGGAATGGCCGGAGCGCTGACGGCGAGGGGCTACTCCGTCGAGTCGAAATCCTCCTCCTTGGTGCCGAGCAGCGACACGATCGTACGCAGGCCGGAATCGAGCTGCTCGAACGAGGGCGGGGCAAGCGCGAGTCGCACCGCATTCGGCGCATGGCCGTGCGCGACAGCGAAGGTCGAGGACGGTGTCAATGCAATGCCGCGCCGCGCGGCCGCGGCGACGAAGGTCTGCGAGCGCCAATGCGGCGGCAGCGTCAGCCACAGATGATAGGAGCGCGGATCGGCCGAAAGCTGGTAGCCGGCGAGCAGCCGTGCCGCGGTCTGCTGGCGCCGCGCCGCGTCGATGCGCTTCAGCCGCGTCAGCTCGGCGACGGTGCCGTCGGCCATCAACCGTTGTCCGGCGGCGAGGGCGTGGCCGGAGGCGATCCAGCCGCCGGTGCGTACCGCGCTCATCATGCTTTCGCGCAAGTGCGGCGGCGCGACGAGGATGCCGAGCGCCAGGCCCGGTGCAACCTTCTTGGAGAGGCTGTCGAGCACGATGCAACGGTCCGGCCCGAGCGCTGCAAGCGGCGTGTCGTCGGCAAGAAAGCCGTAGACGGTGTCCTCGATGATGGTGAGATCGAGCTTCTCGGCGACGCGCATGATGTCGGCGCGCCGCGTCGCGTTCATGGTGACACCGAGTGGATTCTGGATGATCGGCTGCAGATACAGCGCCGACAGATGCGCTTCGCGATGCGCCTTTTGGATCGCATCGGGCCGCGCGCCGAATTCGTCCATCGGAATCGGAACCAGCGTGATGCCGAGCCGCGCGGCGATGCTCTTGACGTAAGGGTAACTCAGCGCTTCGACGCCGCAGCGGCCGCCGGTCGGCACCAGCGCTGACAGCGCGGCGGCGAGCGATTGCTTGCCGTTGGCGGTGAAGAGGATCTGCTCGGCCTGCGGCGCAAAATCCTTGCGGGCGAGATAGGCGGCGGCCGCAACGCGCGCGCTCTTGGTGCCGGTGCTGGTCGAGGAGCGCAGCACGGCTTCCAGCGCATCGACGCGATCGAGCCCGGCGAGGCTCTTGGCGATCATCGCCCATTGCTGCGGCAATAACGGATAGTTGACCTCGAAATCGATCCGCGCGTCGCGCGGCTCGGCGATGCTCTCGACCTGACGCCTGATGTCGCCGGAGATGAAGGTGCCGCGGCCGACCTCGCCGACCACGAGCCCACGGCGCAGAAGCTCCGTATAGACACGGCTGGCTGTCGAAACGGCAATGCCGCGATCATAGGCAAAATTGCGCTGCGGCGGCAGCCGGTCGCCGGGTCTTAACGTGCCTTTAGCGATATCTGCGGCAATGGCATCCGCAAGCTTCACGTACTCGAACTTGGACATTATTGCACCGAGAGCAATGTTTTTCTTGCTCCGAGCAATGTACTGGAGCATTTAAGTTCCATCAAGGTCCGCGATGGAGCCGAGGGGAGCGAGAGCAATCCGACGGCACATGAGGTGCAGGCGCTTCCAGCGTTTGCGCCAACGGCATTCGCTTCGCCGCGCAGGACCAAAGGCCGGAGAAGAAACATGACCACGATCTCGCAAACTGCCGGGCGGAGCTTACGCCCATCCACCTCGAGCGGATTTTTTGCCACGCTCGTCAATGCTGCTTACGCGCTGTTCGACCGCCTGGAGCGCCGCTCCGCCGTCAAGACGCTGAACGAGCTCGACGACCGCGCCCTGCGCGACATCGGCATCAACCGCAGCCAGATCGAGGACGCCGTGTACGGGCAGTTCAAGGCCGAACTGACCAGGTTTCTGTGATCTTGCTCGCCTGTGTCCCGGACGTGCTGCAGCGTTCTTGCGCTGCTGCGCAGAGCCGGGACACAGGAAGCCGCACGGTGCGCTGAGGCATGGGCCCCGGCTCTTGCTGCGTAGGGTGGATTAGCGAAGCGTAACCCACCGCTTCTGCCTCCACAGAAGCATCAGTGGTGGGTTACGCCTTCGGCTAACCCACCCTACGAGACCGTCCGGATCAAGCCAGTGCAACCTGGCCCCACACACCATAAATTCGATCGTCCTCGAATGCGCCAGGCTTGCGATGCGGCTGCGTCGGAGCGCTACGCTGACGCCCATGCCGGACATCCAGCCGCTGCATCCGCGCTGTGACGCTGCCCGCGAGCATGGCGATGCGTGCCGCGGCCTGTTTGACGACGAATAGGATCGTCGTGATGCGGCTCAGCACGCCGACCAGGAACAGCACCGAGAAGATGTCGATATAGGCGAGGAAGTCGCCGATCAACATGAGCTCCGGCGGAATCGGGATGCTGTGGTAGTAGGCGCAGATGAGGATGACGACGGGAATGAAGGCGATGACTTTCCGCACCGTCAGCCTGTCGAGCAGCGCAGCAAGTTGCACGACCAGCACCTCCCACAGCGCATCGCCGATTGCGAGCGGGATCTCGTAGGTCCATCTCCGCCAGAATTGCTTCACGCCATTGCTCCCGTTTTAGTGCCGCACCACCAGCACGGAGCATTTGGCATAACGCACCACATGCCCGGCATTGGAGCCGAGGAAATAGGTGCGCATCGCCGGCCGGTGCGAGGTCATGACGATCAGGTCGGCCTTCATCTGCGCGGCTTCCTCCAGGATCTCGTGATAGATGCCGCCTTGGCGCACCACGGTGGAGATGTGGGCGGGGTCGATGCCGGATTCGCGGGCGACGATGGCGAGCGCCTCTTCCGAGGTCTGGCGCTGCTGTTCGTCGAAGTCGGCCGGGACATATTCGGCCAGCATCACCGGCGTCATCGGCAGCACGTTGAGCAGCCGGACCGATCCGCTCCAGTTCTGCGACAGCGTCGTCGCGGTCGCAATCGCAGGCTTTGCCAGATCGGTGTCGGCGAGGTCGATGGGCACGAGAATGGACTTGAACATCTGCGCCTCCAAATCTTCCGGTCAGCACGTTCTCCCGGCACGTCGCGCGATCATCCCAGTCGAAGCAGCTTGGGGCTGACGAACAGCACCAGTTTGCCGCGGCGGTAGGCCACGTCCCCCCAATCCTTGACATCAAAGTCGAGGACCGCAAGCCCCGCCGTGGGCAGATTGTCGGCGAGCGCCTTGGCACTGGCCTTGTCGCCGCCGCCCGTCAGCATCAGCGCCGCCTCGTGCATGCCGGGATTGTGCCCGACCAGCAGGAGCTGTTTGGGATTGGCCGGGATCGTTGCAGTGCGAATGGTTTCGAGAATCTGCGCGGGATCGGCGCCATAGAGTTCCGGCAGAATCTCGACCCGCGGCGTTGCGACGCGGTCTTTCATCGCTTCCCAGGCGATGTCCCAGGTCTGCCTGGCGCGGACGGCATGCGACACCAGCACGGTGTCGGGGACCGGCGGATGGGTGGCCATCCAGTCGCCCATCTCGGCGGCGTCGCGCTGGCCGCGATGGTCGAGCCGGCGGTCCTGGTCGCGGCCGCTTGGCGCGTCGGTCTCGGTCTTGGCGTGACGCAGCAGCATCAAACGGCGCATGGCATTCTCGAATCGTTCCCCGTCCAGGATAATCTACAAGTGCCCGTTGAGGACAAGGTGACAAGCGCCTGCTCGGTATCAAGTTGTTGTTTTGAGCATGATCTTGTCGGAAAACCGCTGCGCACTTTTCCGGATCATGCTCTAAGAAAACGACATGAGCGAGACTTTCACAAGCGTGTCCCAGGAAGAAGCCGGCCTTCGCGAGCGTGCCCGGCTGTCGTTCGATCTCGACGCCGATATTTGCGTGATCGGGGCAGGGCTTGCCGGCCTTTCCGTCGCACTCGAGGCGGCACGGCTCGGGGCCAGCGTAGCGGTGCTCGAGGGCCGTCACATCGGCTGGAACGCCTCCGGCAACCAGCTCGGCACCGTGATGCCGGGCTTCGCGCTGCCGCTCACCGATCTGATCGAGCGCATCGGCTTCGAGGATGCCAGGGAGCTGTGGGCGCTCTCGAAGGAGGGCGCCGAGCTCGTCCGGGCCAACGTCACCGAAGAGAACATGCCTGATATCGGCCTCACCGAGGGCGTGCTCGAGGTCTCCAACGTCGATGCCGGCGACCGGCTGATCAGCCGGCTCCAGATGCTGTACGAGGATTTCGATACCGAGGTCGAAGGCTGGCAGGTCGATCGCGTGCGCGCGGCGCTCAAGACCGATCGTTACTTCCACGGGGTCTATTATCCCAAGGCGTTCCAGGTCGACGGCCGCAAATATGTGCATGGTCTCGCCGCGCTGGCGCGTCGCGCCGGTGCGCGCATCTTCGAGGACACGCCTGTCGTCAGCATCGATCATTCCGGCATCCGCAAGCGCATCGTCACGCCCTCGGCGCGGCTGCGCGCCTCTCATATCGTGCTTGCCGGCAACATTCATCTCGGCGCGCCGCTGCGGCGGCTATCGGAGACGCTGCTGCCGGTCTGGCGCTATGCCGGCATCACTGCGCCGCTCGGCGAGCGCTTGCATGAGATCATCGGCTTCAAGGGATCGGTGATGGATGACGACGGCGTCGATCATTTCCGCATCATCGATGGCGACCGGCTGATGTGGGTGAGCCCGGAGACCACCTGGGCCGCCCGACCGCAGCGCTTTGCAGGCAGCGTCAAGCGTCGCATCCGGTCGATCTTCCCCGAGCTCGGCAATGTCGAGGTCGCCGAGATGTTTGGCGGCGCCACCGGCCAGACCGTGCACGGCATGCCGCAGATCGGCCAGCTGCGCAAAGGCCTGTGGGTGGCGAGCGGGTTCGGCCGCCAGGGCATGAACACGTCGGCCATGGCCGGGCAACTGATCGCGCGCAGCATCCTGTGGGGCGAGGAACGCTGGAAGCTGTTTTCGCCGTTCGAGCTGGTCTGGGCCGGCGGCACCACCGGGCGGGTCGCGGGCCAATTGGTCGGCCTTTGGGGCAGGGCGAGTTCGTCCGCAGCCGGGACGCTGGCCCGTTACCGTGAGCGGGCGCGGGTGAAGGACAGGGAGCGCGAGGCACGCCTCGCCGAGGCCAACCGGGCCGCCGGCACCGGTCCGCGCCATTCGCCCTCCGGGGTTCGGCCGCGACTGGCGCCAGCGCCACCGCAACCGCCTGCAGCGGAGCAGGCGGAACCGGCCGCGCGGGAGCAGGGCGTCTCGCAATAAGGGCGCGAAAAATCCCGCCTGGACGTGTAACATTGTCCGTCAGAGCCCGTATCTCAGGGCGTACAGGCTCCCGCACGGAGAATGAGATGTTTGACCGCCGCATCCTGCTAACGACTGTCGCCGGCCTGTTCGGCCTTTCGGCCTTCCGCTGGCTGAGGACAACGCCGGCGCAGGCTGGAGAGAAGGCCGCGCAGAAGTTCGAGATCGAGAAGACCGACGCCGAGTGGCGGGCGCAATTGACGCCACAGCAATATGAGATCCTGCGCAAGGAGGGCACCGAGCGGCCCGGCTCCAGCCCGTTGCTGAACGAGCACCGCAAGGGCGTCTTCGCCTGCGCCGGCTGCGACCTGCCGCTGTTTAGCTCGGAGACCAAGTTCGAGAGCGGCACGGGTTGGCCGAGCTTCTACCAGCCGATCGAGGGCAATGTCGGCAAGACCGAGGACCGCAGCTTCGGCATGGTGCGCACCGAGGTGCACTGCCGGCGCTGCGGCGGCCATCTCGGCCACGTCTTCGACGACGGTCCGAAGCCGACCGGCTTGCGCTATTGCATCGACGGTTTCGGGCTGGTCTTCCACCCGGCGACGCCGTCGGCGACATAGCTTTCTCCTCGTCATTCCGGGGCGGTCCGCAGGACCGAACCCGGAATCTCGAGGTTCCGGATTCGATGCTGACGCATCGCTCCGGAACGACTTTAGCCCCGGCAATTGTTGCCGGTCCGGCAATTATGCCCCGGTCATCCGACCGGGGCATTTCTGTTTAAGTCATTGATTTCGTGAGAATACCCGCCTTGGCATAGGCCTTGCGACGTCTCCTCCGACTGCGGCCACGGGTCTGCCGGCCGCCGAGATCGGATTTGGAGACAAAGTTATGGGTATCTTCGATGCAATGAACACCTCGGTGGGTGGCCTGCAGGCGCAGTCCTACGCGCTTCAGAACATCTCGGGCAACATCGCGAACGCATCCACCACCGGTTACAAGGGCATCGGCACCAGCTTCGAGGATCTCATTCCCGACGCCTCCGTGCCGAGCAAGCAGGTCGCCGGCGGTGTCACCGCCCATGCTCAGGCCACCATCACCACGCAGGGCACCATCTCGTCCTCCACCGTCGCCACCAACATGGCGATCACGGGCGACGGCTTCTTCTCGATCCAGAAGGCGACCGGCGTTGTCGACAACGTGCCGGTGTTCAGCGGCGTCACCTATTATACCCGCCGCGGCGACTTCCAGCTCAACGCCAACGGCAACCTCGTCAACGGCGCCGGCTATTACCTGATGGGCACCACGGTCGACCCGAAAACCGGCAACCCGACCGGCAACGTCGCCACCGTGCTGAAATTCCAGAACAACTTCATCCCGGCGCAGGCCACCACCTCGATCCAGTACGCCGCGAACCTGCCGAGCGTGCCGAACACGGCGGCGAGCTCGACCGCATCGACCGGTTCGCTGCTGGCGGCCGGCGGCCTGAACCCGTCGGATTTCGCAGCGAACCCGCTGATCATCGGCACGCCGCCGCCGCCCTATACGAATGCGACGATCTCCGGCGCGGCGGCCACCGGCAATCTGCGATCGGCCTATACGGCGACGACCGCGACCGGCACGGTGGCGCTGATAGACAGCGCTTCGGCGGTGGCAACCGGCGCCACGTCGCTCGATTCCGCCGTGACCCCGCATCTCAACACCACCCTTCTCACCAGCCTGGCCAACAAGACGCTGAAGGTCAACGGCCAGACCATCAACTTCGACCCCACCGTTTCCGGCGCCTCGACCTCCGGCAGCACCACCACGATCGGCCTGCTCTCGCCGACCGGCTCAAAGATCTCGGACATCCTGAATGCAATCGCCCTGGGCGGCGGCGCCGGCGCCACCGCGACAATCAACTCCAGCGGCAACATCCAGATCACGACCAGCACCACTGCGGACGTCACGATCAGCGGCAGTGCGGCAAGCCTGCTCGGCGTCAGCAGCGTGACGCGCGGCGGCAACGTGCTGTCCACGCCTGCGATTACGGGTGCGACGCAGCTCGGCGGCACCGCGCAGCCCGGCCAGGCGGAAGTCCTCTCGACGCCCTTCGTGGTCGGCAACACGATCCAGGTCAACGGCACGGGACCCGCCAATACGATCACCTTCGTGGCGTCGGGCGCTACCGCTCCGAACCAGATCAACATCACCGACGACATCTCGACCCTGCTCAACCAGATCGACCAGCTCAGCGGTGCAAGCGGTTCTTCGATCAGCAACGGCGTGATCACCCTGAATACCGGCATCGCCAATCCCACTTTGACGGTGACCAGCAACAACAGCAGCGCCTTCGCCGCGCTCGGCTTCACCTCGACTGTCACCAAGAACCGCGGCGGTGGCGGCACCGCCGGCACCGGCACCGTGATCGGCAACGACATCGCCACCTTCACCAAGGAGACGATCAGCGGCGGTGCGGTCACCGCCTACAACGCCGCCGGCACGCCGGTAAACCTGCAGCTGCGTTGGGCCAAGACCGACAGCGCCTCGCTGGGGACCGGCCATTCCGACACCTGGAACCTGTTCTACCAGACCGATCCGAACGCGACCGGCACGACGGTCGGCTGGGTCAATACCGGGCAGGCCTTCACCTTCGCCGCGGACGGCTCGCTGACCTCGCCGAGCGGCTCGGGCGTCACCATCAACAATGTCAGCGTCGGCGGCCAGTCGCTCGGCTCGCTCGCCTTCAACATCTCCTCGGGCGGACTGACGCAATATGCGAGCACCAGCGGTGCGGTGACCATCAACACCATCACGCAGAACGGCTACGCCGCCGGCCAGCTCCGTTCGGTCGCGGTCAACAACAACGGCCTCGTGGTCGGCACCTTCTCCAACGGCCAGAATCTCGATCTCGCACAAGTGTCGTTGTCGCACTTCAACGGCACCAACTACCTCAAGGCGCTCGATGGCGGCGCCTACGCTGCGACGGACCAGTCGGGCCCGGCGATCGACGGTGCCTCGGGCTCCATCAGCGGCTCCTCGCTCGAAGGCTCGAACACCGACATCGCGGACGAGTTCACCAAGCTGATCGTGACCCAGCAGGCCTATTCGGCCAACACCAAGGTGATCACGACGGCGAATTCGATGGTCCAGGATCTCCTCAACGTGTTGCGCTGATCGGCGCGTAACGTAACCAAAGGCGGCAAGTAAGATGGGTTTGAGTTCAGCCCTTGCCAGTGCGATGAGCGGTCTGCGTGCCAACCAGGCTGCGCTGTCGATCGTCTCGTCGAACGTCGCAAACTCGCAGACGCCGGGTTACGTTGCCCAGACGCCGAACCAGATCGAAGTCAGCACCGGTGACTTCGGCGCGACGGCGAAGACGACAGGCGTCAGCCGCGACATCGACAGCTATGTGCAGAACCAGCTGCGCACCGAGACCGGCGGCAGCGGCTATGCCGACCAGATGGCCAACATTCTGAAGCAGCTTCAGAGTGTCTATGGCACGCCCGGCAACAGCGGCACGCTCGAAAACGCGCTGAACGATTTCACCTCCTCGCTCCAGGCACTCTCCACCAGCGCTGGCTCCTCGTCGGCGCAGCGCGTCGCGCTCGGCGCCGCGCAGGCGCTGGCAACGCAGCTCAACGTCACCACCAAGGGCATCCAGTCGCTCCGCTCCAACGTCGAGCAGGATCTTAGCACCTCGTCGCAAGCCGCCAACGCGGCATTGAACCAGATCGCCGACATCAACATCAAGCTGCAAGGCCTGGCGCCGACCGATCCGTCCGCGGCAAACCTGATGGACCAGCGCGACCAGGCCATCAACGCGCTGTCGAAATATGTCGACGTCCGCGTCACCACCGACGGATCGAACCAGGCCAATATCTATACCACGACAGGCATCCAGCTGGTCGGTGCGGGCCTCGCCTCGCAATTCTCGTTCGCGTCCGTGGGCGCGCTGAGTGCGACGTCGCTCTATAATATTGATCCCGCCAAATCAGGCGTTGGCGCGCTCAGCATCAAGCTGCCGAACGGCTCGTCCATCGACGTCGCCGGCAACAACGTCGTCTCCTCCGGCCAGATCGCGGCCGATTTGAAGCTGCGCGACCAGACGCTGGTGCAGGCGCAGAACCAGGTCGACCAGCTCGCCGCGACGATGTCGAGCGCGCTGTCGGACAAAACCACTGCGGGCACCACCGTTTCCGGTCCGCCCGCGGGTTTCGACATCGATCTTGCCGGCGCGCAACCGGGCAACACCGTCAACATCACCTATATCGACTCCACCAACACCCAGCGCCAGATCACGCTGGTGAACGTGACCGATCCGACCGCGCTGCCGCTCCAGAACGCCACCAATGCCAATCCGATGCAGATCGGCGTCAATTTTTCCAGCGGCATGGGCGCGATCGCATCCGCGCTCAACACCGCGCTGTCGGGCTCGCATTTGTCGTTCTCCGCAGCGCCGTCGCCGGCGACCGCGACGACGCTGCGCGTCACTGACGACAATTCCGGCCTCGCCAAGGTCACCGCCGCGTCGAGTAGCAAGACGGTCTCGTCGTTGACCTCGGGCGGTCCCCAGCTGCCGCTGTTCACCGACGGCGGCCAGGCGCTCTACACCGGCGCGATCACAGGGACTGGCTTGCAGATGACCGGCCTTGCCGGCCGCATCGCCGTGAACACGCAGCTCACAGCCGACCCGACCCGGTTGTCGATCTACAGCACCTCGCCGCTGACCCCCACCGGCGACACCACGCGCTCGGACTATCTCTACTCGCAGCTCACCACGGCGGTGTATTCCTATTCGCCGCAGACCGGCCTCGGCTCGGCGAGCCAGCCGTTCACCGGCAGCGTCTCGAACTACCTCCAGCAGTTCCTGAGCGTGCAGGCCAACGCCTCGACCCAGGCGACCCAGCTCCAGCAGGGGCAGAGCGTCGTGGTTTCGACGCTGCAGGCCAAGTTCAATTCGACCTCCAGCGTCAATCTCGACACGGAGATGTCGAACCTGATCCAGCTCCAGAATGCCTATGCCGCCAACGCCCACGTCATGTCGGTGGTGCAGAGCATGATGAACACGTTGATCCAGGCTCAAGGGTAATCAGTAGGGCTCTGAAACATGTCGATCAGCAGCATCAATTACGGCTCGTCAGTCCTCGGCGCGCAGATCCGCAATATCAACCAGCAGCTCACCGACCTGTCGACGCAGCTCTCGACCGGCAAGCTGTCGCAGAACTATTCCGGCATGGGCACCAACGAGGGCTTTGCGATCGCCTCGCGCGCGCACCTTTCGAACATCGCCGCCTATACCGACACGATCACCAACGTCAACGTCAACATCAACCTCGCCAACACAGCGCTGCAGTCGCTGACGACGATCCGCAACACGGTGCAGACGGGCTCGGCCGGCACCTCGCAGGATCTCAACGTCAACGGCCAGACGGTCGCGCAGAACACCGCCGCCGCGCAGTTCGGCTCGATGGTCGGCGTCCTCAACACGCAGTCGGGCAACCGCTATCTGTTCTCCGGGACCGCCTACAACACGCAATCGGTGGCCGATGCCGGCGACATCATCAACGGCACCACCACCCAGGCGGGCCTCAAGACCGTGATGGCGGAGCGCCAGGCCGCCGATCTCGGCGCCAACGGCATGGGGCGGCTGGTGCAGTCGACGCTGGTGTCCGGCGCGATACAGGTGCAGGAGGATTCGCCGACGTCGCCGTTCGGGCTGAAGATCGCCGCGGTGTCCTCGACGCTGACGGGCGCGACCGTAACAGGCCCGAGCGGCTCGCCGGTATCGTTCTCGGTCAATCTCAACGGCGTCAATCCGAACAATGGTGACAAGCTCAGCGTGAAGTTCACGCTGCCTGACGGTTCGACCGAACAGATCGACCTGACCGCGTCCACCGCGACGCCGACGCCGGTCGGGAGCTTTGCGATCGACCCCGGTAATCCCAATATCATTCCAGCGGTTCCTTCCAACCCGACCATCACGTCAGCGAACCTGAACACCGCGCTGAACACCGCGATCAAGAAGCTCGCAGGCACCTCGCTGGTGGCGGCTTCCGCCGTGGCGGCCGGCGACAATTTCTTCAACACGGCGGGATCAGCCACCGCGAATGCGGCAGCCATTGGCAATCTGGTCTCCTATACCTCGACGACCGGGACAGGCTCGGTCGCGTTGCAGGACAGCGCATCGGCGTCGGCGTCGGCGACCACGTCGCTCGATCCTGCGGCGACACCCCATCTCAACGGCGCCACGCTCACCGCGCTCGCCAATGCTCCGACCGGCACCACTCTGACCATCACCGGCGCGAACGGCGCCCACACGATCACCTTCGACCCCACCGTCACCACTGTCACGACGGCGAGCGGCAATACCACGATCGGATTGGCTTCGGGCAGCACCGCGAAGGTGTCTGATATCTTGAATGCGATCGCGACGGCTGCCGGCGTCCCCTCCGCCAACGTCACTCTGAGCGCCAGCGGCAATATCCAGATCGCGACCGGCACCGCCACCGACGTGGCGGTCACCGGCGGCCCGGCGGCCACGGCGCTCGGTCTCAGCAGCGTGACGCGCGGCAGCGTGCTGTCGACGCCTCCGATCACCGGTTCAACGGTGTTGAGCGGCCCTGCGACCGCTGGCGGCCCGGAAGTCCTCGCAACGGCGTTCCAGGCGGGGTCGTCGGGGCCGCCTGCCGTCAGCCCCGATACGATCACGGTGAACGGTCAGACGCTGACTTTCGTCGCCTCGGGCGCCAGCGGCCCGAACCAGATCAACATTACCGACACCGTCACAACTCTGCTTGGCAAGATCGACCAGATCACCGGCACCACGAAGCCGTCGACCATCCATGGCGGCGTGATCACGATCAACACGGACGATCCCGGGAGCCTCAACATCACGAGCTCGAACGGCGCGGCGTTCGCGGCGCTCGGCTTCACGACCTCGCCGGTCACGGCGGCAAAGGCTCCGCTGCGCGTCGGCTCTTCGCCATCAGGCTCGGCGACGACGCTGGTGAACGGCTCGGCCACCACTGTGAAATGGTACACCGGCAATGACGGGCCGGGATCGGCGCGCTCCACCGCAGTGGCGCGGGTGGATGACTCCGTCACGGTGCAATATGGCGCGCAGGCCGACGAGAGCGCGATCCGCAAGCAGTTGCAGGCGATCGCCGTGTTCGGCACGTTCTCGACCTCGCCCACCGGGCAGTATGCCGGCGGGCAGGTGGCCGCGCTGGCCTTGCGCACCACGCAGGCGCTGACGCCGCAGCCGGGCCAACAGAAGATCGAGGACATTCAGACCGACATCGCGATGGCCCAGAACACGATGAAGGATGCGTCCACGCGCCAGACCCAGGCCAAGGCGCAACTCCAGACCATTGTCGACCAGGCGGAATCGGCCTCGCCCGACCAGGTCGCGAGCGAGATCCTGTCGCTTCAGAACGCGCTGCAGGCGTCCTACCAGACTACCGCCAACCTCGCGCAGCTCTCGCTGGTCAAATTCCTGTAACGGCGCATTAAGGCGCCGTTAACCATGCCTCTTTACCTCTTGGAGAGGATTTGGGCGGGCGGAGCTGTCGATGTCTGACAAGATGCAATTGGTGGTGGCGACACCCTGCTTCGGCGGGCAGGTGTCGAGCATTTACGCGAGCTCCATCTTCGCGCTCCAGCGCGCCGTGCACGGCATGTCCAACCTCGGGCTCAAGGTGCTGTTGCGGGATGGCGATGCGCTGATCACGCGCGCACGCGCCAATCTGGTCGCGATGTTCCTGGACGACCCCCAGGCAACGCATTTTCTGTTCATCGACGCCGATATCGGCTTCAAGGCCGAGCAGGTGTTCCGGCTGATCGAATGCGGCGCCGACGTCGTCGCCGGCTGCTATCCGATCAAGCGGGTCAACTGGGACAAGGCGAGGCGGGCGATCCAGGCCGGCCGGACCGATGTGACGGCGGCCTCGCTCGACTACGTGCTCGAGATCGAGGACCCCGATCGCATCGTGGTGGTCAACGGTTTTACCCGCGTGCGCTATGCCGGCACCGGCTTCCTCATGATCCGCCGCCAGGCGCTGGAGGCGATGTGCCGCCATCCTGATTACGCCAATCTGCAGTTCTTCCGCGAGCATTCGCACGACACGCTGGCTGCGAGCCGGAACCGGTTCGCGCTGTTCGAATGCATGATCGATCCGGCGACCGGCACCTACCTCTCCGAGGACTTCGCCTTCTGCAAGCGCTGGACCGATATCGGTGGCGAGATCTGGGCTGACATCCAGGGCTCGCTCGACCATGTCGGTCCCTCGGTGTTCCACGGCGACATCGCCTCGCAATTCGCTGCCGTGCCTGCGGCGGCCGACGCGGCGTGAGCTTGTCGGGATGAGCATCGGCGCATCCCGCCCGGCAGACATCGCGCGCGCATCCGAGGGCGGCTCGCGCTATCGTCTGCGCGATCTGTTCACGCCGCTGGATACGCTGCTCGTCTCCGGCGGTGACGGGCGGCTGGCGCTTGATCCGAAACAGCGCGCCAACGCCTATGGCTGCGGATCCTCGCCTGAGCCCGAGATCTGGAATTTCGCCTCTTCGACCGCATCGACGATCTCGCAAGGAGCCTATGACCGCGCGGCGCTGGCGCGCGAGGAACTGGTCCACAAATCGCTGTTCGACGAGATCGAGATCGCCTTCGACCGGCGCTGCGAGGACATGCGCGCGGAGCTGCGCGGCCACTTCCTGCTCCCGCCGGGCGTCGATGTCGTGTTCTCCCCATCGGGTACGGATTCCCAGCTGCACGCTCTGTTCCTTGCCCACGCGGTGCTCGGCGCGCCGCCGGTGTCGATCGTGGTCGGTGCCGACCAGACCGGTAGCGGCACTGTTCATACCGCGCGCGGGCACCATTTCAGCACGGTGACGGCGAGTGGCGTTGCGGTGCGCAAGGACGCAGCGATCTCGGGCCTCGCCGGCGACTCGATCGCGGTGTCGCTGCTTGACGCCACTTCCGGCTTCGCGATGCGTCCTGACGCAGATGATGCTGTCATCCGTGCAATCGAAGCCAGCCTCGCGCAAGGCCGGCGCGTACTGTTGCACATCATGGATTCGTCAAAGCTCGGCTGGCGCGCGCCAAGTTTCGCCTGTCTTAATGAGATCGCGCGGCGCTGGCCGCGCGAGGTTCAGATCGTCGTCGATGCCTGCCAGGCGCGGCTCGGCCGCCGCCGGCTGCGTCTCTATCTCGATCGCGGCTACATGGTGCTGATAACAGGCTCCAAATTCTTCGGCGGTCCCGCCTTCAGCGGCGCGCTGCTGCTGCCGAAGGGGTTGTCGCGGGCGCTCGACCGGATCGACCGGATCGCGCCTGATTTCTTCGACTATGCCGGCCGCTGTGACTGGCCGATGGCGTGGACGGCGCTGCGCTCGCGCTTCGAACGCCGTCCCAATTTCGGTCAATGGCTGCGCTGGGAAGCGGCCCTGGCCGAGATCGGCACCTATTATGCTGTGCCCGGCGCCTTCCGCACCACGGCGATGGCCGAGCTGGCAGCCGGCATCGACAGCATGATCGCGCTATCGCCGTCGCTGCGTGCCGTCCCGCAACCCGTCGGCACTGCTGATGCCGATGATGAAGAATTTATGCAGCGATCGATCTTTCCGTTCACCCTGGTGCGCCACAATAGGCCGGTGTCGATCTCGGATACCAGCACCGTCCATCGCGCGCTCGCGCGCGCCATGAACGATGACATCGGCGGCAGCGCCGCGGACCGGCAGGTCGCGGCGCAACGCTGCCTCCTCGGCCAGCCGGTGCGGCTGGAGCAGCCGGACGGTGCGCCGCAGACTGCGTTGCGGCTCTGTGTCGGCGCGCGAGACGTCACCGAGGCCTGGTCGGCCGACAGCGCGCAAGCGCAACGCAATGTGCAGCACATTCTCGATCGCATCGCCCACGTCCTGGTGAAGATCGAGCTGCTGCTTGACCGTACAGCCGCTGTGCCGGCGTAGTCCGTATAGGTGTGAAATGTTGCATCCGCTTGCCGCGCCCGACTATGCCGACCGTATCGGCTTTGCGCATTTGACGCGCCAGGCCTTCGAGGGCGTCGATCTGCTGCCGTTGCGCGAGCATCTGCTGACGCGGATCGCGGAGGGAACGGCGCAGGCCGGCGAGGGCCTGGATCTGTCCCTGATCGCCCAGCTGATGGGGGAGAAGGAAGCCGGGCTCGTCATCCAGTCCGAGGTGCTCTCGTTCCACCAGCTGTTTCGTACCCCTACCGCTGCGCCGAAGCCGGGCCTGCGCGTGCTTGCTCTGGCAGCGGACATCGACATGGGCGGCAACACGCCGATCGAATTCCTGCTCGAAGGTTCCGACATCGAGCTCCTGACACTTTATGTGACCAAGGACAAGGGCCTGCCGGAAACGCTGCCCGAGCACGACGTTGCCATCGTGGTCGCATCCGATTCCGAGGAATGCCGCGAAGCGCTTGCGCTGATCGCAAAGGCTGCGCCGAACTGGCCGCGGCCGTTGCTCAATCGCCCCGAGCTGATCGGCAATCTCGATCGCGACAAATTATTCCGGCTGCTCGCCGGTATTCCCGGTCTCGACATTCCCGTGACCGCCCACGCGACCCGTGCACAATTGACCGCTCTGGCGGAAGGCCGGATTGCCTGCTCGGAGATCACCGGCGAGTTGCACTTTCCGATGATTGCGCGGCCGCGCGGTACGCATGCCGGCGTAGGACTTGCCAAGCTCGACGATGCCGCTGCGCTCGCGGCCTATCTCGCCGAGCGACAGGAGCAGGACTTCTTCGTGGCGCGTTTTGTCAACTACGCGAGCCCCGACGGGCTCTATCGAAAAATCCGGCTCACCGTGGTCGACGGCAAGCCCTATGCCTGCCACATGGCGATCGCCGATCGCTGGGACATCTGGTATCTCAACGCCTACATGGCGTTCAGCGAAGAGAAGCGGGCTGAAGAGGCCATCTTCATGCAGGACTTCGATCGCGCTTTCGCCGCGCGCCACAGATCCGCCCTTGACGAAATGAGCCGGCGCGTCGGGCTCGATTACTTCATCGTCGATTGCGCCGAGAACCAGAAAGGCGAGCTGTTGGTGTTCGAAGCCGACAACACCGCCGTCGTGCACAACATGGATTCGCCCGTCGTGTTTCCATACAAGCCGCCGCAGATGCGCAAGATCTTTGCCGCATTCACGGCGATGCTGTCGCGGCATGCCGAGGGGACCGCAACGGCGGACGTGGGAAGCGCAGCATGAACGAGGTCATCCGCAAGCCGAAGGCCGGCGCCACGAACGGATCGCTCGATCCGCAGGACTGGCGCGCGTTTCGCGACCTCGCCCATCGCATGCTGGACGAGGCGATCGACGGCATTGCCAATGTCCGCGCGCGGCCAGTCTGGCAGCCGATCCCCAACGAGGTCCGTGCGGCTATTCGAACCGACATGCCGCGCGAGGCAACCGATCTCGCTGACGTCTATCGCGAGTTCTCCGAGCACGTCGCCCCTTACGCGACGGGCAACGTTCATCCCGGCTTCATGGGCTGGGTGCACGGCGGCGGCACCGCCGTCGGCATGGTCGCGGAGATGCTTGCAGCTGGCCTCAACGCCAATCTCGGCGGGCGCGATCACATGCCGATCGAGGTCGAGCGCCAGATCGTCGAGTGGATGCGCGGCCTGTTTGGCTTTCCGCAAGGTGCGAGCGGCATCTTCGTCACCGGCACGTCGATGGCGAATCTGATGGCGGTGCTGGTGGCGCGCACCAATGCGCTCGGCACGCTGGCACGGCAGCACGGCATCGGCAGCGACGGTGCGCTGCTCACAGCCTACGCGTCGAAGGCCGCGCATGGCTGCATCTCTCGCGCCATGGACATTGCCGGCTTCGGCACCGATGCGCTGCGCAAGATCGAAGTCGATGCCGATCATCGGATCGATGTCGCTGCTCTGCGCGCAAGGATTGCTGTTGATCGCGAAGTCGGTTTCAAGCCGTTCCTGGTCACGGCGTCGGCCGGCACGGTCGACATCGGTGCGATCGACGATCTCAGGGCGATCGCGGAGCTGTGTCGCGAGGAAGGCATCTGGTTTCACATCGACGGCGCCTTCGGTGCGCTCGCGATCCTGTCGCCGGAGCTCGCGCCGTTGCTCGATGGCATCGCGCTTGCGGATTCGATCGCACTCGACTTCCACAAATGGGGACAGGTGCCTTACGACGCCGGCTTCCTGCTGGTGCGCGACGGCGAACGTCACAAGCAGGCGTTTGCGCAGCCGGCGGCCTATCTGAGCCGCGAAGCGAGGGGGCTTGCGGCCGGCACTGTCTGGCCTTGCGATCTCGGCCCCGATCTGTCGCGCGGCTTCCGTGCGCTGAAGACGTGGTTCACGCTGAAGACGTTCGGCACTGACCGACTTGGCGAGGTGATCGCGCGAAGCTGTGCGCTCGCAAGATATCTGGAGACGCGTGTGCTCGCCGAGCCTCGGCTCGAGCTGCTGGCGCCCGTCAATCTCAATATCGTCTGCTTCCGTTACCGGGCCGACGACGCGGTCAATCGTGAGATCGTCGCCGATGTCCAGGAATCCGGCATCGCTGCGCCGTCGAGCACGATTTTGGACGGCAAGTTCGCGATCCGCGCCGCGCTCGTCAATCATCGTACCGCCGAGAGCGATATCGATGCGCTGGTAGCGGCCGTGATCAGGTTCGGTATGCAGCGGACCGGCGGATTGATCGAGGTCGAGGCGCCGCCGCTCGCCACGGGCTGATGGTCAGGACAAAATAAAAACGCCCCGGACCTGGTCCGGGGCGTTCTTGCTTGGGACGCGCGAAGCGCTCAGGCGGCCGAGCTGACGTCGTTCTTGATATCGCTCTTGGGATGCGTCGCCTCGTACTGGTCACGCAGCTTTTCTTCATAGGCGATTAGCTTGCGGGCATCCTTCAGCGCGCGGTAGAGATCGCCGCTCATGATGTTGTTGTTGATGCCTTCGATGATCGGCCAGGAGCTCGGTACGGCGGTGACGATGTCCCGCACCAGGTTGAAATAGGTGCCGTGCTGGGTCTGTGGGTCCGGCGAGATGTACATCAGCTGGACCGCCAGATAGACGAGCTTGGCCGGCGTATCGGCGGTCTCGGGTGTGAGGATGTCGCGCTCACGCAGGATCGGCACGTTATCGCCGTCGATCAGAAGGCGGGCGCGCTGGTCGGTGTTGGTGATGACGCAGTTCCCGACGATGATGCGTTCGTGCGGTCTGAGCTCGACCTTGAGGGCCATGCCTGTTCTCCATCAACGCTTTTGTAACGAGCGGCGCACGCTTGCCGAATAATGGCTGCCCGCCCTGATTTGGGTCCAATCCTTGCCGAATGTGGTTAACGGGTCGTTAACATTTTCGCGGCAGCCAAAAAATCAAGCGGTGCCAATGCGTTGCGCCCCTGCGACGACGCCGGTCAGAACCCTTGTGGCGCGGGGTTTCCGTCCGACGCGGAGAAAACCCCGTTTTCATTTCACGGATTGTTAGAGGCTCGGAGGCACCGTCCGCCGGTCGTTTGATCAATGGCGGTCAAACAGGACGCGTAGCTACCAGAAAGGTAACAGTATGTCCGGTATCGTTCTCTCCGCATCGGTTCGCCAGAACCTGCTCTCCCTCCAGTCCACCGCTGATCTTCTCGCCACCACCCAGTCCCGTCTGTCGACCGGCAAGAAGGTGAACTCGGCGCTGGACAATCCCACCAACTTCTTCACGGCCCAGTCGCTCGACAACCGCGCCAGCGACATCAACAATTTGCTCGATGGCATCGCCAACGGCGTGCAGGTGCTGCAGGCCGCCAACACCGGCATCACCTCGCTGCAGAAGCTGCTGGACTCCGCCAAGTCGATCGCCAACCAGGCGCTGCAGACCACGGTCGGCTATTCGACCAAGTCGAACGTCTCGACCACGATCGCCGGAGCGACCTCGTCCGACCTGCGCGGCACCACGACCTACTCCAGCACCAGCGCACTGACCAACGTGCTGTTCTCCGGCGCTGCGGGCGGTGCAACGGCTGCGACCAGCGGCACCACGCTCGGTGGCACGGTGGCGACCTTCACGGCCGTCGCCGCCGTCAACGACACGTCGGCTGCTGCGATCACGACCGCCACCAAGCTGTTCGATGCGGCCAGCGGCTTGACCACCGGTGCCAACACCAAGTTCACTGACGGCACCAGCTTCACCGTCAACGGTCATACCATCACGATCTCGGCGACCGCCGTTCCCGCGGCTGCATCCGCGCCGGCTGGCTATGGCGTCACCGGCAACTTCGCCACGGACGGCAATGGCAACTCGATCATCTACACGGGCACGAGCGCGACCACTACGGCCGCGACCGTCGGTGACCTGCTGAACGCGATCGACGTCGCCAGCGGCGCCCAGAACGCGGTCGTCTCCGCCGGCGCTGCGACGCTCAGCACGCCGACCGGCAACACCGCGGCCTCCATCACCGCCGGCAAGATCTCCTTCGTGACCTCGACCGGCGGCGATCTCAACATCACCGGCAAGGCCGACATTCTGAAGGCTCTCGGTCTGACGACCGCGACCGGCTCGGGCAATGCTACGGTCTCGGCGACCCGCACCACCACCTCGGCCTCGCTCGGCTCGTTGATCTCCGACGGATCCACGCTGAACGTCGACGGCAAAACCATCACGTTCAAGAACGCGGTGGTGCCGGCGGCAGCCAACGTTCCGACCGGCTCCAGCATTGCCGGCACCGGCAGCAACGTCGTGACTGACGGCAGCGGCAATTCGACGGTGTATCTGCAGGCGGCGACGGTTGCCGACGTGCTGACCGCAGTCGATCTCGCCACCGGCGTGCAGTCGGTCAAGTCCGTCTCCTCGGGCACTGCGACTCTGCAGACCGCAACCGGTGCGACGAACTCCTCGATCGTTGCTGGTGCGCTGCACATCTCGACCGGTGCGAACTCGGATCTGTCGATCACGGGTACGGGAAATGCGTTGGCCTCGCTCGGTCTGACCGGCACGACCGGCACCGGCACCGCCTTCACAGCGAGCCGCGCCGCAGCTTCCGGCGGCGTCTCCGGCAAGACCTTGACCTTCACCTCCTTCAATGGCGGCACGGCGGTCAACGTCACCTTCGGCGATGGTACCGGCGGCACGGTCAAGACACTCGATCAGCTCAACACGCAGCTTCAGGCCAACAACCTGACTGCCACGATCGACGCCAACGGCCGGCTGACGATCTCGGCGACCAACGACTACGCATCGTCGACGATCGGTTCGGCTACCTCTGGCGGTACCATTGGCGGCACGCTTACCACGGCGCTGACCTTCTCGAATGCGACCGCGCCGGTTGCCGATCCTATTGCCCAGGCCACCCGTACCAACCTGGTCTCGCAGTACAACAACATCCTGACGCAGATCGACACGACCTCGCTGGACGCTTCGTTCAACGGTGTCAACCTGCTCAACGGTGACCAGCTCAAGCTGGTGTTCGACGAGACCGGCAAGTCGAACCTGAACATCACTGGCGTGACCTTCAACTCGAAGGGTCTGGGTCTCGCTGGTCTGGTGCAGGGCACCGACTTCATCGACAACTCGGCCACCAACAAGGTGCTGGCCAATCTGAACACGGCGTCGAGCACGCTGCGTTCGGAGGCTTCCACCCTGGGTTCGAACCTCTCGGTCGTGCAGGTGCGTCAGGACTTCAACAAGAACCTGATCAACGTGCTGCAGACCGGCTCGTCCAACCTGACGCTGGCCGACACCAACGAGGAAGCGGCCAACAGCCA
The DNA here is from genome assembly GCF_019455395.1 of Bradyrhizobium sp. BR 10261. Taxonomy (NCBI): domain Bacteria; kingdom Pseudomonadati; phylum Pseudomonadota; class Alphaproteobacteria; order Hyphomicrobiales; family Nitrobacteraceae; genus Bradyrhizobium; species Bradyrhizobium sp. BR 10261. Next base: position 98,235 of record NZ_JACOFQ010000010.1, on the reverse strand, counting down.
GGCGCTGTCGACCCGCCAGTCGATCGCGGTCTCCGCGCTGTCGCTGGCCAACCAGTCGCAGCAGAGCGTGCTCCAGCTGCTCCGCTAATAGCTGACGACATCGCAAGCAAGTCATGGCGGCGGGGCTTCGGCCCCGCCGCTTTCTTTTTGCTGGAGCGATCGAGAGGTGGTCTGGCGTGACTGAAAAAGTAACCGTTGGTTATGGTTAACGGGGAGCAAACGCCGAAAAAGCTGAAGAGTTTCAGATCGATCGTCACCCATCTCGGCGCGCTCGCACCGCCTTATGGTGAACCGGCGCTTACGGTTCGCAAGCAGGTTTCACCCTTTGTTAGCCATGTCCCCTCAGGCTGTGCCCGTCACTCGATCCGAAGCGATCGAACGAAGACGCGTAAACCAGAAGGGTAAGAGTCATGTCCGGTATCGTTCTCTCTGCGTCGGTTCGCCAGAACCTGCTCTCTCTCCAGTCCACCGCCGATCTCCTCGCCACCACCCAGTCGCGTCTGTCGACCGGCAAGAAGGTGAACACGGCGCTGGATAATCCCACCAACTTCTTCACCGCACAGTCGCTCGACAACCGCGCCAGCGACATCAACAATTTGCTCGATGGCATTGCCAACGGCGTGCAGGTGCTGCAGGCCGCCAACACCGGCATCACCTCGCTGTCGAAGCTGCTCGACAGCGCCAAGTCGATCGCCAACCAGGCGCTGCAGACCACGGTCGGCTACTCGACCAAGTCGAACGTCTCGACCACGATCGCGGGCGCGACCTCGTCCGACCTGCGCGGCACCACGACCTATACCAGCACCAGCGCGCTGTCGAACGTGCTGTTCTCCGGCGCCGCCGGCGGTGCCACGGCTGCGACCAGCGGCACCACGCTCGGTGGCACGGTGGCGACCTTCACGGCCGTCGCCGCCGTCAACGACACGTCGGCTGCTGCGATCACGACCGCCACCAAGCTGTTCGATGCGGCCAGCGGCTTGACCACCGGTGCCAACACCAAGTTCACTGACGGCACCAGCTTCACCGTCAACGGTCATACCATCACGATCTCGGCGACCGCCGTTCCCGCGGCTGCATCCGCGCCGGCTGGCTATGGCGTCACCGGCAACATCGCCACGGACGGCAATGGCAACTCGATCATCTACACGGGCACGAGCTCGACCACTACGGCCGCAACCGTCGGTGACCTGCTGAATGCGATCGACCTCGCCAGCGGCGCCCAGAACGCGGTCGTCTCCGCCGGTGCTGCGACGCTCAGCACGCCGGCCGGCAACACCGCGGCCTCCATCACCGCCGGCAAGATCTCCTTCGTGACCTCGACCGGCGGCGATCTCAACATCACTGCCAGGGCCGACATCCTGAAGGCTCTCGGTCTGACGACCGCGACCGGCTCGGGCAATGCCACGGTCTCGGCGACTCGCACCACCACCTCGGCCTCGCTCGGCACGTTGATCTCCGACGGCTCCACGCTGAACGTCGACGGCAAAACCATCACCTTCAAGAACGCGGTGGTGCCGGCGGCAGCCAACGTTCCGACCGGCTCCAGCATTGCCGGCACCGGCAGCAACGTCGTGACTGACGGCAGCGGCAATTCGACGGTGTATCTGCAGGCGGCGACGGTTGCCGACGTGCTGACCGCAGTCGATCTCGCCACCGGCGTGCAGTCGGTCAAGTCCGTCTCCTCGGGCACTGCGACTCTGCAGACCGCAACCGGTGCGACGAACTCCTCGATCGTTGCTGGTGCGCTGCACATCTCGACCGGTGCGAACTCGGATCTGTCGATCACGGGTACGGGAAATGCGTTGGCCTCGCTCGGTCTGACCGGCACGACCGGCACCGGCACCGCCTTCACAGCGAGCCGCGCCGCAGCTTCCGGCGGCGTCTCCGGCAAGACCTTGACCTTCACCTCCTTCAATGGCGGCACGGCGGTCAACGTCACCTTCGGCGATGGCACCGGCGGCACGGTCAAGACACTGGACCAGTTGAATGCCAAGCTGCAGGCCAATAATTTGGCCGCCACGATCGACGCCAACGGCCTGCTCACGGTGTCCGTGATCAACGACTACGCCTCCTCGACGATCGGCTCGGTTGCGGCTGGTGGCACGATCGGCGGCACGATCACGTCGGCCTTGACCTGGACCAACGCGACGACGCCGACTGTCGATGCGGTCGCTCAGGCCACGCGTTCCAATCTCGTTGCGCAGTACAACAACATCATGTCGCAGATCGATACGACTTCGGTCGACTCGTCCTTCAACGGCGTCAACCTGCTCAACGGCGATCAGCTCAAGCTGGTGTTCGACGAGACCGGCAAGTCGAGCCTGAACATCACCGGCGTGACCTTCAACTCGAAGGGCCTCGGTCTCGCTGCGCTGCTGCAGGGCACCGACTTCATCGACAACGCCGCGACCAACCGCGTGCTCACCAGCCTGAATGCCGCCTCGAGCACGCTGCGTTCGGAAGCTTCTACCCTCGGTTCGAACCTCTCGGTCGTGCAGGTCCGTCAGGATTTCAACAAGAACCTGATCAACGTGCTGCAGACCGGCTCGTCCAACCTGACGCTGGCCGACACCAACGAGGAAGCGGCCAACAGCCAGGCGCTGTCGACCCGCCAGTCGATCGCGGTCTCCGCGCTCTCCCTGGCCAATACTTCGCAGCAGAGCGTGCTCCAGCTGCTCCGCTAATAAGTAGCTGATATCGCGGAATAAAATAGGGCGGCGGGGCTTCGGCCCCGCCGCCTTTCTTGTCGTTCTGGAGGGCCTGCGAGCCGTCAACCCCGCATTAACCCTATCCCTTAAGTCGCCGTTAACCATACTTTAAAGGACAGCCCCTAAGACTCCACCAAAGCACGTTCCAGATCGGCGAGCCCGATTCGTATCCGGTTCAAGAGGAAGACCGCCAATGTCCAACATCGTTCTCTCGGCGTCAGTTCGCCAGAACCTGTTGTCGCTGCAATCCACGGCCGATCTGCTCGCCACCACCCAGTCGCGTTTGTCGACCGGCAAGAAGGTCAACACCGCGCTCGATAACCCGACCAACTTCTTCACAGCGCAGGGGCTGGACAACCGGGCGAGCGACATCAGCAACCTGCTCGATGGCATCAACAACGGTGTGCAGGTGCTGCAGGCCGCGAATACCGGCATCACCTCGCTGCAGAAGCTCATCGACAGCGCCAAATCGATCGCCAACCAGGCGCTTCAGACCACGGTCGGCTACTCGACCAAGTCGAACATCTCGACCACGATTCCCGGGGCGACCCCCGCGGATCTTCGCGGCACCACCAGCTACACCTATGCCACCGCGACCGGCAATGTCGTCACCAACGGCACCGCCGGCGGTACCACCCCGATCACCGGTGCGACCACGCTCGGTGGCATCTCGCAATCCCTGACCGGTAATGCCGCTCCCGACGGTGCCGGCAATGCGGCAAGCCTTGCGACGACCCTCACCTTGCTCGGTACGCCGAGCGCCACCACCATCGCAACCAACGGCGCGCCGTCCGATGGCGATGTGTTGATCGTCGACGGCAAGACGATCACATTCAGGGCAGGGGCGGCACCGGCGGTGGCCAATGTTCCGGCCGGCTTCGGCAAGAACAACAACGTCGTCACCGATGGCAACGGCAATTCCACGGTTTACCTCGGAACGAACGCCGCTCCGGCCGCAACCGTCCAGGATGTGATGGACGCGATCGACCTTGCCAGCGGCGTGAAAACGGCGGCCATTACGGGCGGCACCGCGACGCTGTCGAACTCGTCAGGCACCAACGCCTCCATCGCCGGCGGTCAGCTCACCCTCACCACCGGTACCGGCGCCGACCTCAGCATCACCGGCAAGGCCGACTTCCTCAAGGCGCTCGGTCTGACCACCGCGACCGGCTCCGGCAATGTCAACGTGACGAAGGCGCGTCTCACCAACTCGACGACGCTGGGCACGCTGGTTCAGGACGGCTCCACGCTCAACGTCGACGGCAAGACCGTTACGTTCAAGAACGCGGCCGTCCCTGCTGCCGCTCCGACCGGGTCGACCAAGATCGGCAACCTCGTTACGGACAACAACGGCAACTCCGTCGTCTATCTCCAGGGCGCGACCGTTCAGGACTCGCTGAATGCGATCGACCTGGCCTCGGGTGCCGGCATCGTCAGCGCCGGCGCCGTGGCCGCCGCGAGCGGTTCATCCTTGTCCACCGTCGTCAACGGAGCTCTCAAACTCAGCACCGGCACCACGGCCGATCTGTCGATCACGGGAACGGGTAATGCGCTGTCCACGTTCGGGCTGACCGGCCCGACCGGCACCGGCACGGCCTTCACCGCGGGTCGCTCGCCCGGTCCAGGCAGCATCTCGGGCAAGACCCTGACCTTCACGTCCTTCAACGGCGGCAAGCCGGTGAACGTCACCTTTGGCGACGGCACAAATGGCACCGTGAAGACGCTCGATCAGCTCAACAACCAGCTCCAGGCCAACCACCTGACCGCGACGATCGACGCGAACGGCGTGCTCACGATCACCACCGTCAACGAATATGCGTCCTCGACACTCGGCTCCGTCACCGCTGGGGGCGTCGTCGGCGGCACGATCACCGGCACGGTTGCCTTCACCACCGCGCAGCCGCCGGTGCAGGACCCCGTCGCGCAGACCGCGCGCTCCAACCTGGTCAACCAGTTCAACAACATCCTGGCGCAGATCGACACCACCTCGCAGGACTCCTCGTTCAACGGCGTCAACCTGCTCAATGGCGATACGCTCAAGCTCGTGTTCAACGAGACCGGCAGCTCCACACTCAGCATCAACGGTGTGGTGTTCAACGCGGCGGGTCTCGGCCTCAGCAATCTCGTCAACGGCGTCGACTTCATCGACAATGGCGCGACCAACAAGGTGCTCGCCAGCCTGAACGCCGCCTCCAGCACGCTGCGCTCGGAAGGCTCCGCGCTCGGCTCCAATCTCTCGATCGTGCAGGTGCGCCAGGACTTCTCCAAGAACCTGATCAACGTGCTGCAGACCGGCTCGTCCAACCTCACGCTCGCCGACACCAACGAGGAAGCGGCCAACAGCCAGGCGCTGTCGACCCGCCAGTCGATCGCGGTCTCCGCGCTGTCGCTGGCCAACCAGTCGCAGCAGAGCGTGCTGCAGCTGCTCCGCTAGTTCGAAAGCGCGAACACAAAGTTTGAGACGGCGCGGCGGGGCTAATGCTCCGCCGTTGTTTTGAGGGAGTCCGCTAACACGGGATTAGCTGCGATCGATGCGCATGGTGAGTGCAAGTTTACAGCTTGCATGTTGCGCATCTATCATCGCGCTCATGAAGCACTCTGCGACCCGTAATAATCCGGAGTCCTTCCAAGCGCACATGTAAGCAAATCTTAAGCGCTGCTGCATAGGGTTGGGAAAGAAATCCTTAAGTCCGTTCAAAGGGCTAGGAAGCTTCCAAGGTGTGATTGATGTCGAATTCCGCTGCCTCGGCCTACGCGCGTGTCGCAACGACCACCGCATCTCCTCGCGACATCGAAGCGCAGACTCTGCTGAAGGCTGCCAACAAGCTCCAGGATGCGGTCAACGCCGCTGATCCGTTCAGCGAGCAGACCACGCAGGCGCTGCTGTTCAATCGCAAGCTCTGGACCATCTTCCTCAGCGAGGCGATGCGCGACAACAATCCGCAGCCGCTCGAAGTCAGGCAGAAGATCGCCAATATCAGCGTGTTCGTTTTGAGCCAGACCGCTGCGCTGCAGATGAGCCCGCAGTTCGATCACTTCCGCCCGCTGATCGAGATCAACCGCAACATCGCCGCCGGTCTGTCCGGCCGGCCGTGACGGAGCGAGCCCGGCCACGCTCGACAAATGAGCGGCCGGTTAAGCGCTGAGGTCCGTGTTGAGCGGACGCGTGGGCTCCGACTTCAAATCCAGTGCGTGGAAATAGGCTCGCCGGCGCAGGATCGCCTCGTCGGGAAATTGAGTGACCACTGCCTCGGTCTTTTCGTTGACGACCTGGAAGACCATGGATGCAGCGGCCTGGTCGAACACGACCTGACGCGAGATGTTCGCATTGCTCTGCAGATCATTGCTCGCGGGCGCGCTCGTATCGCTCGCGGCGACCGTCTGGCTCAGCGGCAGATCGGTTTGCACGGCATCGTTCGCCGCCGAATTCGACGTCGTTACGAACTGCACGGGGGCCGGGATCCCCACCGGCCGGATGCTGAAATCTGTACTCATGGCAGCCTCCTGGTTGCCTTGCGTGAGTCAAATCCCAACCCCTCTCAATGCGCAACCATGGAACACCAGGATTGAAGACCCGGTTAGCAAACGTGCCTAACCGCGCGATGCTTTTGCCGCGCGGTTTTTCGTAAAATTTGAAGCAGTTTTGGTGTGTGGCTAGAGCGTGCGACTAACCGCGAGCGGGGTGATGTGACGGGGCCCCGGCGCGGCGCGGCGGCCTGCTGCGGTATAGGTGTTCGGAACATTGCGCTTCTGGATCTCGGCGTTGACGCCGCGCACGACGCTTTCCGAGACCGCATGCGCGGTCGCGAGCACGGTGAGGTTGACCTGGAGCATGGCGCGGAAGGCGTCGTGGTGCCGGTGCAGTGTCGACAGCAGCTCGGGCGCCGATTTTGCAAGCTTGTCCTGGTTCGCCTTCAACTGGCCGACGGCGGCGACATAGCGCTTCGACAGCTCCTGCTTCTTGCCTTCCATCGTCATCGCCTCGCGGACCTTGCCGGCGCGGACCAGTTCGGTCTCGCGCTCGATCAGGCCGAGCAGGGCGTTCATCGCATCCATCAGATCTTCGGCGAGCTTGCGCGCCTCGGCACTGCCGGGCGTGTTGTGCGGGCGCTGCGCTGGCATCGGCTGACGTGACGCGTTGAAATGGTTCATCTCGTTTGACCTTATGCCGTACGAAGAGTGGTTTTGGCCTGCTGCATGATCAGGGTACGGTAGACGTCGCGCGCGACGCCGACGCCGCCGGCGCTGGCAAAGTTCTTGGAATATTGCTCGGTCAGCATCGAGCGCCATACGCCGGTGCCGGGCGTGTCGCCGAACGGACCTTCGCCCTTCAGGCCCGAAGTCATCTGCGCGAACATGCTGTTGAGGAACATGCCTTCGAAATCGGTGGCGGTCTTCTGCGCCTTGGCCTGCTGCTGCGGCGAGACCTTCTGGAGCGCTGCGGCGAGCTCGAAGTCGGGCCGGCCGTTGCGGCTTTCCACCGCGAAGGCGGGGTTCGAGGAAACAGCAGCGGTGGCGAGACGCGCGGTGTTGATCGTGCCAGTCTGCATCACATCACCTCGATGTCGGCTTCGATCGCGCCGGCGGCCTTGATCGCCTGCAGGATGCTGATGAGGTCGCGCGGGCCGATGCCGAGGCCGTTGAGGCCGTCGACGAGCTGTTGCAGCGAGACACCGTCCTTGACGACGGCGAACTTCTTGCCGTCCTCGGTGACGCCGACGCTGGAGCGCGGCGTCACCACGGTCCGCCCCCGCGACAGCGGGTTGGGCTGGCTCACTTGCGGGCTCTCGGAGATCGTCACCGTGAGATTGCCCTGCGCGACCGCGACGGTGGCGACGCGGACGTCGCGGCCCATCACGATGATGCCGGAGCGCTCGTCGATGATGATCTTGGCGGCAAGATCGGGATCGACCTGGAGCTGCTCGATCTCGGTCAGGAAGGCGACGACGTTGCCCTTGAACTCGGGTGGGATCGTCAGCTGCACCGTCGAGGGATCGATCGGCTCGGCACTCTTGACGCCGAGATAGTCGTTGATCGCGGCGGCAATGCGCTTGGCCGTGGTGAAGTCGGCGTTGCGCAGCGCGAGCCGGACATTCGGCAGGCGATTGAGCGCGAACTCGATCTCGCGCTCGATGATGGCCCCGTTGGCGATGCGCCCGACGGTCGGGACACCGCGCACGATTTTCGCCGCTTCGCCCTCGGCCTGGAAGCCGGAGATCGCGAGCGAGCCCTGCGCGACCGCATAGACATTGCCGTCGGCACCTAACAGGGGGGTGACGAGCAGGGTGCCGCCGCGCAGATCCTTGGCATCGCCAAGGGCGGAGACGGTGACGTCCATGCGCGTGCCCTGCGTGGCGAAAGCCGGCAGGTTGCCGGTCACCATCACGGCGGCGACGTTGCCGGTCCGGATCGTGGCGCCGCGGATGTTGACGCCCATGCGTTCCAGCATCGCTTGCAGCGACTGCTTGGTGAAGGGAATGTTGTTGAGGGTGTCGCCGGTGCCGTTGAGGCCGACCACGAGGCCGTAGCCGATGAGTTGGTTCTGCCGCACGCCTTCGATATTGGCGAGATCCTTGATGCGCGAGGTTGCGTTTGCGGGCGCGGCCGATAGCGCCAGCGCTGACAGCGCGGCAAAGGCCACCCCAAAAATCCTCACCCAACGAACGCCTGGCATCCTGTGCTCCCCAAGGCTTTCCGAAAAGCCTCCTCACGTCTCGGACCACCTGCGACACTCCCATGACGAGCTGGTCCGACGCTGTCCTTGCGAGCGTTGTGCCAACCAGGTGAAGAGGGATTAGATGTTTGAATAGGTTGAGTAAATTTGTTTGCTCCGATGTCAGCGGCTGTTGCCGCTAAGGAGCGAAAGTGCCGTGTGTCGGCAGATTTTGCCGGGCCGTTTACGCCTCGTTAACCATAATGCGGCGAATGTGGCGTATCGATCACCCGGATTGCTTCGATGCGCATCTACGGACCGAATGGCACCACGCTTGGGACGCCGGCCAGCCAGGCCAGGCGGACGAGCTCCGGCACCTTCGTGTTGCCGGACACCTCATCGGCGCAGGAGACGCGGAGCGCGGCTGCGCCGAAGGCCACCGCCAACATCGACGGGCTGCTCGCGCTGCAAGGTATCGAGGAAGATCCGATCGAGCGCCGCAAGCGTTCGGTCGCCCGCGGCAAGACCGCCCTGGACGTACTCGACGATCTCAAGATGGGATTGTTGTCGGGCAATCTCGACAAGTCGACCGTGATGCGGTTGCGTGATGCGGCGGCGAATTTGAAATCGTCCTCGGGCGATGCTGGCCTTGATTCCGTGCTGGCCGAGATCGAGCTGCGGGTCGAGGTCGAGCTGGCCAAAGCCGGGCAGGGCTAGTCAGGCATCGCGCGCTGTCATCGCCCGCAAAGGGGGGGCGATCCAGTATCCCAGAGACAGCAATAATTGAGCCGCGAAGCCGCGGCGTACTGGATGCCCCGGTCAAGCCGGGGCATGACAGCCGCGTTTGGAGGGCGCTCTGTGCGTCGCGTTGGCATACGCCTACGCTGCTTCCTCCTTCTGCTGCGCGTCGTAGCGGCGCTGGGCGGCGAGCACGTCTTTCAGATTCTCCTCGGCCCAATCGCGCAGCGGATCGACCGCGGCGGCGAGCGTCACGCCGAGCTGCGTGATCGAATATTCGACCGTGACCGGCACGGTCGCGATGGCTCGGCGCTTGAGCAGGCCATCGCGTTCCAGCGACTTGAGAACCTGGCTCAGCATCTTCTGCGAAATCCCTTCAATCGTGCGGCGCAACTGATTGAAGCGCATCGGCTCGTCGCGCAGCAGCAACAGGATCAGCACGGCCCATTTGTCGCCGACACGATCGAGGACTTGGCGTGTTGGGCACTCGGCGGCATAGACATTGGGTTTCATCTCGGTTTCTCGCGCTTGGCTCTATTGTTCCGGTTACTCCTGCGTAATCAGGTAAGCACAAAGTGCGCTCTTAACACTAGCATTCTTTGCGATATCTAGTCACTGATAGTTACTTAAGGAGCAAAGGAGCCTTTCATGAAAATCGCAGTTGCCGGCGCCTCGGGCCGGGCCGGGTCGGAGATCACCAAGGAACTGTCTCGCCGGGGCCACACGGTTACCGCCATCGCCCGGAACCCCGAAAAAATTGCGGCGCTGCCGAACGTCACCCCGACCAAGGGAGACGTGCTCGACCAGCTCGGCCTGACGAAACTCTGGAGTGGGCACGACGTTGCGGTGAGTTCCGTGCACTTCCTGGCGAGCGACCCGCACAAGCTGATTGGCGCGGCCAAGGCGTCCGGCGTCGGACGCTATCTGGTTGTCGGCGGCGCCGGCAGCCTCGAGGTCGCGCCCGGCGTCAAACTGGTCACAACTCCGGGCTTTCCGGCTCAATACAAGGCCGAGGCAGAGGCGGGGTCCGCGTTCCTCGACCTGTTGCGGCAGGAAGAGAAGCTGAACTGGACCTTCATCTCGCCTTCGGCGCTGTTCGTCGAGGAGGCGCGGACGGGCAAGTTCCGGCTCGGCACCGACCAGCTTCTCGCAGATGCGAACGGCAAGAGCTGGATCAGCTTCGCCGACTACGCCATCGCGCTCGCCGACGAGATCGAGAAGCCGGCCCATCAGAGGCAGCGTTTTACGGTCGGGTACTAGGCTTTTGGCCGCCCCCGGGCTTCTGCTGGATAAACCTTCCTGTGCAAGGGCTTGGGGGCGGTAACCGCGCCATTAAGGAAATATTGTCTGTCACAAGTGGTAGCTATATAAGCCCCGGCTCAACGGACCCCGTTCCGTTCTTGAGTCGTTGCTTAAGAAGATAGGCCGCCCTTGGAAAAGTTGAAAAACTACCGACCGACCGAAAAAGAGCCTTTCATGAACGACCGGCAGAAGGAGTACTTCCGTTTGAAGCTCCTCGCCTGGAAGGATGAGATCCTCAAAGAGTCCAAGCTCACCCTGCAAGCCCTGCAGGAGGAGAACGTGAACCACCCCGATCTTGCCGATCGGGCATCGTCCGAAACCGACCGCGCCATCGAACTCCGCGCCCGCGACCGCCAGCGCAAGTTGATCGCCAAGATCGACGCCGCGCTCCAGCGTATCGAGGACAACACCTACGGCTATTGCGAGGATACCGGCGAGCCGATCTCGTTGAAACGGCTTGAAGCCCGGCCCATCGCGACGCTCTCGGTGGAAGCGCAGGAGCGCCACGAGAAACGCGAGAAGGTCTATCGCGACGAATAGAGTCCGAGCCGCAGCGATGCGGCTCTTTGTTTTTGGGACGCAAGGCGCCGTTTGGCGCCGTCATCAGCGTTTTGCCTGTCGCTTGCCCCCAAGCGCCTCGAGGTATGGGCGCGATCGCGAAAAGTGAATCGCGATCAATGACCTAGAGTCCACTCTTGCAAGCTCACGTGAGTTCACATGAGAAACAGCCTTCACTTCAGGTGCGGGAGGTTTTGCGAGTCGCATCAACGGGATCGGCCCGGATGCTGTGAAGCTGAGCCAGCAGCATCAATTTTCGCTGCAATCAGGCTTCCTGCGACGCGGCAAGGCGCGCATCCCCATAAAGCCTGGCGCAGCTCAAAATTTCCTTAAACGCCGGCAGCAGCGGCGGATCCGGTTTCGTCGGCACCCGACGAGGCGATCCTCGCCACTGCCGAAAGCTGATCCGGCTCGGCCTCGCAAGGCTTGAGGCCGCACCCCCGGCCGCGCTTGTCAGGCCCGGGCGGGGATGCTCCACTGCCGCCCTTGATTTGCGTAGCGTGGGAGAGGCGGCGCCGATGGACAAGATACTCGAAGCCGCAAAGGCGATCGCGCTGGCGCGCCGGAACCATGCGCCACTGGCGGTGCTGGAACATCCGCCTGGTGACGAGGCCGAGGGCTATCAGGTCCAGCGCGCGCTGCATGATCTGCTGCTGCCGCATGCAGGTCCGCTGGTCGGCTACAAGATCGGCTGTACCAGCCAGGTGATGCAGGACTACATCGGCATCCCGCACCCCTGCGGCGGCGGCGTGTTCCAGAAGGGCATGCACGACAGCGGCGTCAAGCTCGCGGCTTCCGACTATGTCCGCGTCGGCGTCGAATGCGAGATCGCCGTGCGGCTGAAGCGGAACCTTGCCGCCGGCGAGGCGCCGTTCACGGCGGAATGGGTCGGCGAGGCCGTCGAGGCCTACCATCCCGCCATCGAGATCGTCGACGACCGCTATGTGAAGTGGGAGACGATGGGCGCGCCGACGCTGATTGCCGACGATTTCTTCGCCGCCGGCTGCGTGCTGGGCCCCTCCGTCCCCCGCTCGTCGGTGCCGGACCTGAAAGCGGTCAAGGGTCGCGCCATCGTCAACGACGAGGAAGTCAGCCACGGCACCGGCGCCGACGTGCTCGGCCATCCCCACAACGCACTCGCCTGGCTCGCCAACCACCTCGCCGCGGAAGGCAAGGGGCTGCATGCGGGACAACTCGTGCTGACGGGGAGCCTGGTGAAGACGCTGTGGCTGAAAGCCGGCGACAAGGTGCGGATGGAGCTGGATGGGCTCGGAATGGTGGAGGCGCAGTTTACTTAGGAAGTGGCGGCCAGTCCCGGCCGTCATTCCCCGCGAAAGCGGGGAATCCAGTACGCCGCGCTGTCCCGATCCAGAAACGAAGGCCTCGAAGTACTGGATCATTCGCCTTCGCGGACGATGACAGCAGAGGGCTTGGCTTGCGCTACTGCTCATCACAATCGCTGACGACAGACAGGGCAAAGCGCCTTCGCCAAAAATACATGCGGCCCTCGCCAGGGGAGCTAGCGAGGGCCGCGTAGTACATCGTCGTTCGCGCCTAGGTTCGCGAGCACGATGTGGGAGCTCGGGAGAAGGCTAGAAGGGCAGCAGCACGTCCATGACTTGCTGGCCGTAGCGCGGCTGCTGCACGTCCATGATCTGGCCACGGCCGCCATAGGCGATGCGGGCCTGCGCGATCTTGGTGGAATCGATGGTGTTGTCGCTCTGGATGTCTTCGGGGCGGACGATGCCGGCAACGATGAGTTCGCGGATCTCGTAGTTGACGCGGATCTCCTGCTTGCCCTCGACCACCAGGTTGCCGTTCGGCAGCACCTGCGTCACGACGGCAGCGACGTTGGTCTGCAAGGCCTCCTTGCGGTCGACGCTACCCTTGCCCTCGCTGGACGCAGTGGAGTCGGCGGTGAGAATGCGGCCGGGCAGGATCTTGTTGGCCTGCGTGATCGTCTTGGCGCCGATGAAATCGGTGATGCCCGAATCTTCCCTGTTGGAGCGGCTGCGCTGCGTATCGTTCTCGATATTGGCCTTGTCGGTGATGTTCACGGTCACGGTCAGGAGGTCGCCGACCTGATGGGCGCGCTGGTCCTTGAAGAAGGCGCGGCTGCCGTTGCGCCACAGCGAGTTCGGATTGTAGGAGGCGACTTCCGGCTTGGGCATCGGCATCTGCACCGGCTTGTAGCCGGGCTGCGTCGTCGGATTGTCGATCGCCGACAGCTTCGGTTGCTCGCCGATCTGGGACAGGCGGTCGATCGAGGAGCAGCCGCCCAGCGCGCTCGCTGTCAGCAACAGTGCGGAGATCGCGATGGCACGAAGACGGGAAGCCGAACTGAAAACGGACATGACGAACTCTTACTTTGCTTGTGCTTGCGAGGCGCGAGCTTGCGGGATCTGGGCTTCTGCGATCTGGCCCGGCGAATTCGGCGTCTGGACCAGGTTGCGGAGGAGGGCTGCGGTGTCGACGGGGGCGGGCGCGTCGTCCCGCTTGAGGGAGGAGGTCTGCTCGACCGCAGGTTCCATCGGCGCGGACTGGCTGGCGCCCTGCACGGTCACTTGGCCCCGGCCGGTGACGACACCGGTCAGCGTGCGCTTGGTCTGCAGATTGAGGACGCTCACCGTGTCGCCCTCGGCACCGCCCTCGATCGCCTTGCCGCGGGTGGTGAGGTAGATCCCCGGGACCTGGTAGATGACGGTGACGCTCTGGTCGCGCGACACGAATTCGGGCTTGGCGATGTCGGCGACGCGGATCGGCGTGCCGGCGCGCATCGGCCGGCGCAGCTGCATGCCGATGGCGCGGTCGCGCCGCGCGGGCTCCCCCGTCACTTCGGCCTTTGGCCGTCGCTCCAGCGCGACGTCGGAGGATTTCAGCATCTCGGTGCGATCGACGTCGCGGGTCAGGACAGCGACCTCGATGGTCTCGATCGCGGTGCCGGTCAGGCGCAGCTTGGTCGGCGCCGCGTTGCTGTCGTTGTTGATCTCGAACGAGATGTCGAAGCGGCCGCCGCGTGCATCGTAGCGGGTCGCAACCGGCTGCAGCGTGCCAGTGTTGGAGGCTTCCAGCCTGATGTCGGAGATGCCACGGTCGAAGGTGACGGTGATGTTGGCGGCATCGCCCAGGCCGAAGCGATGGTCGAGCGCGGAAGCGACCGCGTTTTCGAGGTCCTTGTTGGCCAGCGTGCGGGCAAGCCGCGTCACCTGGACTTCCTTGATGTCGCCGGTCATCACGCCGATCACCTGCTTGGCGCGGAGCACGCTCAGGACCTGGGCGACCGGCAGCGCGCCGGTGGTGCCGAGATCGGGCGAGCGGTAGACCGGAACCTGCGCCGCCGAACCGGCATTGTCGATGAGGTCGCCGACCCGCACCACGTCCGAGCTGACCGTGACGCTGGCGCGCAGCGTCGGCACGGCGATGCCGTCGTCGGCGGCCTGCGCCGGCACGGCCAGCACGAGCAGGGCGGAGATTGTGACAAGTGCGGTGCGGATCATGGTCATCACCTCAGCGGAACAGCGCCGTGGTCGATTGCATCATCTGGTCGGCGGCGCTGATCACCTTGGCATTCATCTCATAGGCGCGCTGCGCGGCGATTAGGTCGCTCATCTCCGAGACGACGTCGACATTGGCCTGCTCAAGGCTGCCCTGGGTGATCTTGCCGTAGCCTTCCGAATTCGCGATACCGTCCTGCGGCGTGCCTGACGACGTCGTCTCAATGAACTGGTTGCTGCCGACCGGCTGCAAGCCCGCCTTGTTGATGAAACGGGTCACGCCGATCTGGCCGAGAACGGTGTTGGTCGACGAGCCCGGCAGCGTCACGGTCACCTGGCCCTGCTCGTTGACGGTGATGCCCGAGGCGTTGTTCGGAATCGTGATGGTCGGCTGCACCGGGTTGCCGCCGGCGGTGACGACGCGGCCCTGATTGTCCATCTGGAACGTGCCGTCGCGGGTGTACTGGAAGGTGCCGTCCGGCATCAGGATCTTGAAGAAGCCTTCGCCCGAGATGGCGAGATCGAGGTCGTTGCCGGTCTGCGACAGCGTACCTTGCGTCATGCTGCGCGGCGTGCCGACGGTCTTGACGCCGCCACCGATGTCGACGCCGACGGGCAGGATGGTGCCCTGGTCCGAGGCCTGGGCGCCGACGCGGCGGACGTGCTCGTAGATCAGGTCCTCGAACGCCGCGGTCTGTTTCTTGAAGCCGGTGGTGCGCAAATTGGCGATGTTGTTGGAGATCACCTGAACGTTCAGTTCCTGTGCCGCCATTCCGGTCGCTGCGGTGTGAAGCGCCTGCATGTCAGTTCTCTCCTAATCAGGCCGGAACGTCGGCGAGCTTTTCGATCGCCGATTTGTGGAGGTCGCTCTGCTGCTGGAGCAGGTTGGCGATGGCGGTGTAGCTGCGCATCACCTCGACCATGCGGCTCATCTCGCCGACCGAATTCACGTTCGACTTCTCGATGTAGCCCTGCTGCAGGGTGGACTTGGCGTCGGGCTGCTGGGTCGCAGAGCCTGTGTCATAGAGATTGGCGCCGAGCTTGGTCAGCTTGGCCGGATCGTCGAACGTCACCATGCGGATCTTGCCGCGGATCGTGTCGGTCTTGGCCGTGCCCTCGAGCACCGTCACGGTGCCGTCGGGGGCGACGTTGATGTCGTGGTCGGTCGGCTGGAACACGATCGGGCCGGCGGTGCCGAGCACGAGGTTGCCGTCCGAGGTCATCAGTTGGCCGGTGCTGCTGAGCGCGAACTTGCCGTCGCGGGTGTAGCGCTCGGCGCCGTTGGCCTGCACGGCGAAGAAGGCGTTGCCGCTGATCGCCATGTCGAGCGGGTTGTTGGTCGCCTCCATCGGCCCCTGGCCGACGTCGCGATAAGTGCCGCGGTCCTGCACGTAGGAGACCCGGCGGTCGGAGCCGATGAAATTGTCCTCATGCGCGTTCGAGCGGAGATACTCTTCGAACAGCGAATGGTCGGCCTTGAAGCCGTTGGTGTTGACGTTGGCGACGTTGTTGGCGATGACATCCATCTGCCGCTCCAACGTCATTTGCCGTGACAATCCGATCAGAAGCGCATTCTGCATCGGTCGATCTCCCCTTGCGTGAGACCTGCCATCTCGCTCTCCCAAGCGCACTGGCCGATCCCGTGAACGAGGCCGTCAGGTTCTCCCAAACCATCCGGTCTCGCCCCTCTCTCAGCGAAAGCCGTGCCAAGTCGGAAAGATGTGCGATTACAGTCGCTTGATTATTTTTCGGCCGACAAAGCAGGGGGCAGAAAGGTTCTGTTAGCCATGTTTGCCCGGCAGATTTTTCCTAGCGGAGGCCCGATTGAAAGGTTCCGTTAACCATTATTACCGTAGCGTTTGCGTGTGAGAGGAGCGCTTTGCGCTGGGGCATTTGTATCGCGTCACTGTCTGCCAGGAGGCTTCGCCCTTTCGACCCTTTATGAGATGAGCGGGCCCGGACGATCATGGCAGAGAATGAAGCGGAAGGCGGTGCAGCCGCCGAAGGCGCGGAAGCCGCTGCCCCCAAGAGCAAGTTCAAGCTGATCCTGATCATCGTCGGCGTGCTGGTCGTGCTCGGCGGCGGTGCCGCCACCTGGTTCCTGTTCTTCCGTCATGGCGACGACGAGCACCATGCCGAGGTCGTGCCGCCGCCCAAGCCGCCGGCCTTCGTCGAAGTGCCCGACATGATGGTCAACCTCGCCGGCGCGCCCGGCGAGCGTGTGCAATATCTCAAGCTCAAGATCGTGCTCGAGCTGAAGGAAGAGAAGCAGATCGAGGCGATCAAGCCGTCGATGCCGCGGGTCACCGACATCTTCCAGACCTATGTGCGCGAGCTCCGCTCCTCCGACCTCAATGGCTCCGCCGGCATCTTCCGCCTCAAGGAAGAGCTGACCAAGCGCGTCAACGCCGCGGTCGCGCCGATCCAGGTCAGCGCGGTGCTGTTCAAGGAAGTCGTGCTCCAGTGAGGATGCAGCGGAAGGGTACAGGCTAGCGTCATGGCCGGCAACGAGCAGATGGACCAGGATGCGATTGCCGCCCAATGGGAGGCGTCGCTCGATTCCGAGGATCCCGCAGAGGCCGCGAAGGCCGCTGCCGAAAACGAACTTTCGGAGACCATGGCCCTGCAATGGGCGGCCATGGTCGAGGACGGCAGCCGCGATCTCGGCAACGGCAAAAACTCCGGCGAGCGGGTGCTGTCGCAGGAGGAGATCGACAATCTCCTCGGCTTCACCGTCGGCGACGTCACGCTCGACGATCACAGCGGCATTCGCGCGATCATCGATTCGGCGATGGTCTCCTACGAGCGTTTGCCGATGCTCGAAATCGTCTTCGACCGCTTGGTGCGGCTGTTGACGACCTCCTTGCGCAATTTCACCTCCGACAACGTCGAAGTCTCGCTCGACCGCATCACCTCGGTGCGCTTTGGCGATTACATGAACTCGATCCCGCTGCCTGCCGTGCTCTCGGTGTTCAAGGCCGAGGAGTGGGAGAACTTCGGCATGGCGACGGTGGATTCCAGCCTGATCTACTCGATGATCGACGTGCTGCTCGGCGGCCGCCGCGGCTCGAGCCAGCTGCGCATCGAGGGCCGGCCCTACACCACGATCGAGACCGAGCTGGTCAAGCGCCTGGTCGAGGTGGTGCTGACCGATGCCGAGCAGGCGTTCCGCCCGCTGTCGCCGGTGACCTTCACGATCGACCGGCTCGAGACCAATCCGCGCTTCGCCGCCATCAGCCGTCCCGCCAACGCCGCGATCCTGGTGCGCCTGCGCATCGACATGGAAGACCGCGGCGGCAACATCGAGCTCTTGCTTCCCTACGCGACCATCGAACCGATCCGGCCCGTTCTGCTCCAGATGTTCATGGGCGAAAAGTTCGGCCGTGATCCGATCTGGGAAGGCCATTTCGCCACCGAGATCGCCCAGGCCGAGATTTCCGTTGATGCCGTGCTCTACGAGGCCGACATTCCGCTCAAGCAGCTGATGCGGCTCAAGGTCGGCGACACGCTGCCGCTGGACATGCGCGCGGATGCCAACGTCACCGTGCGCTGCGGCGACGTCACCATCACCGAAGGACGCATGGGCCGGGTCGGCGAGCGCGTCGCGATCCGCGTGACGAAACCCCTGCGCAAGCCAAGTACGACACTTGCGATGTTCGAGAAGGTGGACGAACAGAATAAGCTGATGGAGGCCCCATGAACCACTCCCTAGGAATGGCGATCGAGACGCTGGTGGCCATCCTGCTGATGCTCACGATCGGCTACTGCATCCTGCTCAACAAGCGGCTGACGCGGTTGAAGGCGGACGAGCATTCGCTGAAGGCCGTGATCGCAGAGCTGATCACCGCGACCGAGATCGCCGAACGCGCGATCGGCGGGCTCAAGCTCGCCGTGCGCGACGTCAACGAGAATCTCGGCAGCCAGCTTGCGGCCGCGACGCAAATGTCCGATCAGCTCTACAAGCAGCTCGGCGAAGCCGACAATGTGGTGCGCCGCCTCTCCAAGATCGCGATCGCGGCGCGCCCCGTGACCAATCCGGAAGCCGCCGCTGCCCCCGTGGCCAAGCCGTCGCCCGCGAAAGCGGTGGCCGCCGCCGCCGAAGCCTTCTCGGAACGACGCAGGTCCAACGGTATCGCCGCATAAAGTCAGGGTATGAAGTCCTTTCGTAACATCCGCGTCATTCCGGTCGTGCTGGTTGCCGTCGCAGGTCTCGCCACGCTGAAAGTGGCGGGGCTCGTGATCAATGGCGGCTACGTGTTCGACTACCAGCCGAACACGTTGAAGAAGTCCTGGGCGCAGCAGAATTTGAACTTCCCGACCGGGCGAGAGGACCCTGACATCACCGGCTCCACGCATGGCGAGCCGAAGGAAACGCCGAAGCCGGCCGCACCCGAGAGCAAGCCCGAGGGCACTTCGGTCAAGATGGACGAAGCCCAGCCGCAGGTCTCGGCCTCGGAGCGGGCGATCCTGGAACGGCTGCAATCGCGCCGCCAGGAGATCGAGGCCCGCCAGCGCGAGATCGACATCCGCGAGAGCCTGTTGAAGTCGGCCGAAAAGCGCATCGAAGGCAAGGTCGAGGAAATGAAGGCCGTGGAGTCCCGCATCAGCGCGACCCAGGCCGAGCAGAAGGCCGCCGAGGCCCAGCGCCTGAAGGGCCTTGTGACCATGTATGAAGGCATGAAGCCGAAAGACGCCGCGCGGGTGTTCGACCGGCTTGAGATGAGCGTGCTGATCGAGATCGCCTCGGCGATCGCCCCCCGCAAGATGTCCGACATCCTGGGACTGATGTCGTCGGAAGCCGCCGAGCGGCTGACGGTCGAGATGGCGCGCCGTGCCAATGGGGGTGGGGATCAGGCTGCTTCCGCCGGGGATCTCCCCAAGATCGACGGCAAGCCGACGCAAAAGCCGAATTGAGGGCTCATACTTAAGAAGTCCTTAATTGGCAAAACCTACATTCGAAGGCATGGGCCGGCCATAGCGCCGGCGTGGACCGTCGAACCGGAAGAAATGCCGCCAATGGCGCGAGAGGCTGCCGCTGGATTTGTGTCGCGAGCCCGCGCCCTGGCGCTGGCGCTGTCGCGCCATGTCCGGAAAGCGGTCTTGCTCGGCGCCTGCGCGCTGGTCATTCTTAATTCTTTTGCCCGCGCCGCCGACCCGATCCGGGGCGAGGCGACTCTCTCGGCCGGCGGCGGCTTCGCCCGCCTCGTCATCAAGCTCGGCGAGGATGTTCCCTCCGAGGTGACGACCGCCGGCTCCATTCTCGTCATCCGCTTCGACCGCCCGGTCGACGTTCCCGTCGATCGCGTGCCGGAGGGCGCGCCCGACTATATCAACTCCGCGCGTCGCGACCCTGATGGCAGCGCCATCAGGCTGTCGCTGGCGCGGCGCGTCACCGTCAACACCATGAATGCGGGCGAGCGCACCTTCATCGACCTGCTGCCGGAGGGATGGAAGGGCCCGCCACCGAGCCTGCCGATGGATGTGGTGAAGGAGCTCGCCGAGCGCGCCCGTGTTGCCGAGCGCGCACTGCGCGCCCAGCGCGCCGCAGCCGAAAGCAAGAAGCGTCCGCCGATCCGCGTGCGCGCCTCGGTCCAGCCGACCTTCGTGCGCTTCGTGTTCGAGATGCCCGACGGCGTCGGCGTTTCCTCCGTGCTCAATGAGCAGAAGCTCACGCTCGTCTTCAATGCCAATCTCAACTTCGATCTCGCCGATGCCGTCGTCGCCGCGCCGCCGAACGTCGCTTCGATCAAGCAGAAGGCTGACATCGATACGACCAGCGTCGAGATCGCGCTGATCGGCGATTCCGACGTGCACTCCTTCCGTGACGACAAGAACTATGTCGTCGACATCGCCTTCCAGCCCGACAAGGGCAAGACCGCGGCGACGCCGGAGGCCGCGATCGCAAAGGCTGAGGCCGGCGGTCACGGACCGGCGCCGGCGGCTGAAAAGGCTGCGGCCGCCAAGCCGAAGGAGGCTCATAGCGAGATCAAGCCGCCGACCTCGGAGGCGATCGCGCGCGAAGCCAAGATCGAGGTGAAGCCCGAAACGCCCGCCGCGATGCCGGCAGCCGAAGCGCCGAAACCTGCTGCTGCCGTCAACTCGACCGAAGCTCCGCATGTCACGGATGCGCCCAAGCCCGCGCCGCCCGCAATGGAAGCCGCTGCACCTGCCAAGCCAATGGCTGCCGAAGCGCCTAAAGAGGTCGCGAAGGAATCCGCGAAGGAGCCGGTCAAGGAACAGACCAAGGAGACGGTCAAGGAAGCAGCAAAGGACGCGCCCAAACCGGCTCCGGTCGAGGCGCAAGCCGGCCCGCCGTCCCCTGTTGCCAGCGTCGATGCGCGGCGCGACAGCGACGGCTTGCGCGTGACGTTCCCGCTTTCCGTTGCAACGCCGGCGGCAGCGTTCCGCCGCGGCGACACGGTGTGGCTGGTGTTCGACTCGCCAAAGCCCATCGATGTCGAAGCGATCCGCGCCCGGGGTGGTGCGATGATCGGCGAGGTCAGCCGCATGCCGCTCGAGAAGGGACAGGCGGTGCGAATCCGTCTCACCCGTCCGCTGGTCTATTCGCTGACCAGCGAGGAGATCGGCAAGGAGACCAACTGGCTGCTGACGCTCGCCGACAAGATCCAGGCACCGCCGTTGCCGCTGATGATGTCTCGCAACATCACCGATCCCGCACTCGCCAACATCGCCATCCCCTTTGCCAATCCGGGCCAGCTGCACAAGCTTACCGACCCTGACGCCGGTGACATGCTCTACGTCGTCACCGCGCAGCGGCCGGTCCGCGGCTTCATCAAGCGACAGGATCTCGTCGATCTCTCGCTGCTGGAATCCGCGCACGGTATCGCGATCCGGCCGAATTCTGACGATGTCGGCGTCGAGGTCGGACAGGACAAGGTCATTCTCGGCAAGAAGGGCGGCCTGACGCTGTCGCCGGTCGACGTCTCTGCGGAGCGCGCACCGACTGCGGTGCGGCCGGTCTTCAGTCCCGAGAGCTGGCGCAAGGGCCAGTCGGAAGATTTCTGGACGCGCCAGAGCGATCTGATCACGGCGATCTCGGCCGTCGAGCCGGCGCAGCGCTCGCTGCCGCGGCTCGATCTCGCCCAGTTCTACATGTCGCGCGCGATGTATTACGAAGCCAAGTCCGTGACCGAGGTGATGCTTTCAGATCCACTCAACAAGGAGGAGAGCAGCGCGCTGATCATCCATGCGATCGCGAGCATCCTGATCGGGCGTACGACCCAGGGCCTGAAGGATCTCGCCAACCCCGTGATCGGCAACAGCCACGATTCCCAGCTCTGGAAGGCGCTCGCTTATGCGCGCCAGGGCAAATGGGCGGACGCCCGCGAAAAATTCAAGAACGTCGAGTTCGCCATCGCCTCGCTGCCGCTGGACATCCAGCGCATCGTGACGATGGATGCGATGCGCGCCTCGCTCGAGGTCAAGGACTATGCCGGCGCGTCCAAGCGCCGCGGCGAGATCGAAGTGGTCGGCGTGCCGCCGGAGGCGGCGCCGGGCTTTGCGGTGCTGCGCGGCCGGCTCGCCGAAGCGCTCGGGCACGACAAGGACGCACTCGACGACTATAAATTCGCGGTTGCCTCGGCCGACCGGCAGGCCGCCGCCGAAGCCAAGCAGCTCGAGGTCGCGTTGCGCCAGAAGCGCGACGAGATCGGCAAGGAAGAGGCACTGAAGGAGCTCGAGACGCTGTCGATGACCTGGCGCGGCGACTCGATCGAGGTCAAGACGCTGCAGATGCTATCGCAGCTCTATTCCGAAAACGGGCGCTACCGCGACGCGCTCACCGCGGCGCGCACCGCGACGAAGATGCAGCCGAACTCGGAAGCCTCGCGCCAGGCGCAGGATCTGGCGTCGGATCTGTTTACGCAGATCTTCCTGGGGCCCAAAGGCGATGAACTGCCGCCGGTCGAGGCGCTCGGGATGTTCTACGAGTTTCGCGAGCTGACGCCCATCGGCCGCCGCGGCGACGAACTGATCCGCCGTCTTGCCGATCGTCTCGCTTCGATCGACCTGCTCGACCAGGCCGCCGAACTCTTGCAATACCAGGTCGACCACCGCCTCGAAGGTGCAGCGCGCGCGCAGGTCGCCGCGCGCCTTGCCATGATCTACCTCGCCAACCGCAAGCCGGACATGGCGATCACGGCGCTGCGCGCCAGCCGCATCAGCGACCTCTCCGGTGAGCTGCGGCAGCAGCGCCTGCTGCTCGAGGCGCGGGCGCAGAGCGACGTCGGCCGCCATGACCTCGCGCTCGACATCGTTTCCAACGTAGCGGGGCGTGAAGTGCTGCGGCTGCGGTCGGATATCTTCTGGGCGGCGCGGCGCTGGCGCGAGTCCGCCGAGCAGATCGAGCTCTATTACGGCGATCGCTTCCGCGACTTCAAGCCGCTCAACGCAGTCGAGAAGAGCGACATCATCCGCGCCGCCGTCGGCTATGCGCTCGCCGACGATTCGATCGGGCTGTCGCGTTTTCGCGAGAAATACGCGCCCTTGATGAGCGAGAGCGCCGACCGGATTGCCTTCGACATCGCCAGCAAGCCGGCCGCCGCCTCCAGCGCCGAATTCGCCGAGATCGCAAAACTCGCCGCAAGCGTCGACACGCTCGACGGTTTCCTCCGCGAGATGAAGCAGCGCTTCCCCGACGCCACCGCCCGCGCCCCGGCCTCGCCGCAGGCCAAGGACGGGACCGAGCACACCGGCTCGCTGCCGACGATCCCCGTCGTGCGGCAGATCAAGATGACGCGGTAGAAATTCTGCTGCTTCTGGCCTCTCGACAGGTGCCGGCCGAGGCGGCAACCTGCCCACCTTCATGCCGGGAGAGCGACGATATGAGCAAGCCTGCCAAGACCGAAGCCGAACTCATCGCCATGGCGCGGGCCGAATTGAAGGTCCATGCCGACGGCCCTGACAGCCTCGTCATCTCTGTTGTCCGCGACGGCGACAGCTGGGAGTTCCGCGGCGACGCCGACCAGGCCACACGTGACAAGCCCGGCTTCCCGGAGAGTGTCGCCATGCTGGTGCAGATCGGCGATCACCTCAGCAAGCAGTATGACGTGAAGTAGGAGCGTCACTCCGCGCGACGCGCGGCCCGAGGCGTCGCCACACACTCGTCATTGCGAGCCAACGGGTCCGCGCAAAGCGCGGCCCGATGACAGGCTCCGCGAAGCAACCCAGAATTTTTCCGCGGAGGCAGTCTGGATTGCTTCGTCGCAAGGGCTCCTCGCAATGACGGGCAAACGTCGGTGGCAATCATTGGCGCCGGGTGGATGCGCCACATGTTGCGCCCGGCGCCCGACTATCCCCCGTAGCTCTGCACCAGGCTCCCCGCCACTAGCGACCAGCCGTCGACCAGCACGAAGAAGATCAGCTTGAACGGCAGCGAGATCGTCGCGGGCGGCAGCATCATCATGCCCATCGACATCAGCACCGAGGCGACGACGAGGTCGATGATCAGGAAGGGGAGGAACAGCAGGAAGCCGATCTCGAAGGCGCGCTTCAGCTCCGAGATCATGAAGGCCGGGACCAGGATGCGCAACGCGAGCTCGTCGGGCGTCGCCGGTGGCGGCTCGCCGGAGAGATCGAGAAACAGCTTCAAATCCTTCTCGCGCACGTTCTTCTGCATGAAGCCGCGCAACGGGACGGAGGCGCGCTGGAACGCGTCCTCGACGCTGATCTGGTTGGCGACCAGCGGGCGGATGCCGTCGTCATAGGATTTCTGCAGCACTGGTCCCATCACGAAGAAGGTGAGGAACATCGCCAGCGCCAGGATCACGGAGTTCGGTGGCGCGGTCGCCGTGCCCATCGCAGTGCGCAGCAGCGACAGCACGACCACGATGCGCGTGAACGACGTCATCATGATCAGGATCGACGGGGCGATCGACAGCACCGTGAGCAGCGCAATCAGCTGGATCGCACGCTCGGTGACGCCGCCACCACCAGCCCCGCCGCCGCCGAGATTGATGCTGATGTCCTGCGCATGCACGGGCATCGCGAGCGACGTCGCGGCGATCAGGACAGAAAAAAAGAATACTCTACGCGGGAACGACGGCAGCCTCACGAAGACGGCTTCGGACGGCCGAGCAGCGAGGCCATCTCGTCTTCGAGATTTTCAAAGCTGGTCTTCTCCTGAGCCGGCCTTGCCGGCGGAGCCGGAGGTGCGGGCGGCTCGGCGCGGGCAGCGCGCGGGGCAGGCGCATCCGGTGCCACCGGCGGGGCGATGGGCTCGCCGGCCGGACGGCGCAAGGCAGCCTCGAGGCGCTGGGCCATCTCGGCGAGATTCTGCTCGGCGCTCGACGGCGCGGCGGCAACGGGGGCCGGCGGCGGAACGGGGGGAGCGGCCTGCGGTACGGGCGGAGGAGGTGGCGGCGCAGCTGCACGCTCGGCGCGTACCGGCGGCATTTTCGCCGGATCGCTCTGGCGCGGCGGGCGCGGCATCAGCGGCGGTTCGTTGCGTGCAACGCGCGGCATTGGCTCGTGACGAGACTCACGCTCGGGACGCGGCATCGGTTCAGGCGGGAAGCCGCCGAGCTGCGGCTCACTGCGGCGCTCGGCCAGTGCAGGCGCCGGCCGGCGGACCTCGTCGGCGAACGACGGACGCGCGGGCCGGGGCGGCGGCTCGGGCATCTGCGGTTCGGGATGGTCGAGCACTTCGGGGCGCGGCGCCTCGTCGGCCCAGCTGCCGGCATCGGGCATCGGAGCGAGGCGCGGCGGCTCGGCGGCGCTGGGACGCTGCGGAATCTGGTCACGGCCGGCGGCGGCGCGCACGATATTCGGTTCGACGACGATGTCGGTGGGGCCCCCGATCATCAGGAGATGCTCGACATTGTCACGGCGGACCAGCACCAGGCGCCGGCGGCCGTCGACCGCGGCGGCGTCGATCACGGCGAGCCGGGGCATCCTGCCGCGCTGGGTGTTGGCGCCGAGCCGGGTGGTCGCGAATCGGCGGACCAGCCACGCCGCGACGCCGATCAACGCCAGAACGACGATGAACGCGACGATGAAGGTGATAGGACTACCGTTCATACCTGTCCCCGGTAATTGGCGCTTCTGTCGTGCCTATGGTCGGATCCCGACCATAGGCCTGCGATGCCCCAAACCTCTGATTTCTTAACGTCCCGCGGCAAGTTTTGCCGTCCCCAACTCTTAATAACCCATGAATCGCCCGATCCAAAACGACTTCTTGGCCTGTGCGTGCGTCGCCAAGCGGTTGGGTTAATGCGGCTTTTGGAACGGGGCGAATCGCGGGGAGGGGGTTGCATGTCTCAATCGGAAACATGGATCCGCCGTGCCTTAACCACCTGTTAACCATACACGCGGCAAATTCTGCCTAGCTTCGGATCTCAGCGTCCGCAAGAGGCGGAAGGAGCCGCAACCATGTCCATCAACGATCTTCCGGTGCTGTCGGCGCTTCGCACCAAGATGCAGTGGCACCAGGAACGCCAGCGCGTCCTGTCCGAGAACGTCTCCAATTCCGATACCCCCAATTTCCGGCCACGCGACCTGGTCGAGCCGAAGTTCGACAAGAACGGAGCCACCACAGGATTGATGGGGACCCTGGCCATGACTGTCACCAGCGCCTCCCACATGACGCCATCGGGTGCGGCCTCAAGCTTCGACCAGAACAAGAACGCGGGTTTCGAGACCCGCCCCGCAGGCAACGCCGTCAATCTCGAAGACGAGATGATGAAGTCCGCCAACAACCAGATGGATTACGCGGCGGTGACCTCGCTCTACTCGAAGAGCCTGCATCTTCTGAAGACCGCGATCGGCAAAGGCTAGAGCGGGAGGAGCTAAATCATGGCGAATGACAGCAGTGACTTTGCCCGCTCCATGGCGATCGCGACCTCGGGCCTGCGGGCCCAGGCCGGGCGCATGCGGGTGATCTCCGAGAACATCGCGAATGCGGACTCGACCTCGCCCACCGCAGGCGGCGATCCCTATCGGCGCAAAGTGCCGACGTTCTCCTCCGCGCTCGACCGCACGCTCGACGCGCAGGTGGTCACGCTCGGCAGGATCAAGCCCGACCAGTCCGACTTCCGCGTCAAATACGAGCCGACAAATCCGGCGGCGGACGCCAGCGGCAACGTCAAATATCCCAATGTGAATTCGGTGGTCGAGATGACCGACATGCGCGATGCGCAGCGGTCCTACGAGGCCAATGTCAACATCATCAGTGCAACGCGCCGGATGATCCAGCGCACGCTCGACATCCTCAAGGCCTGAACAGGAAATTTTAAGCCATGGCAACACCGACAATCGCGGCCAATGCCTACGCCAATCTTGCGCGCGTGCTGGAAAACACCGGCGCGGGCAAGGGCAGCGAGCCGAACGGGCAGTCCTTTGCCGCGCTGCTGAAAGACGCCGTCGGCAGCGTCATGGAATCCGGCCGCAAGTCCGACGCGCAGACCGTGGCGATGGCCAACGGCAAGGCCAACGTCATGGACGTGGTGACGGCGGTCGCCGACACCGATGTCGCGGTGTCCACGCTGGTCTCGGTCCGCGACCGCGTGATCGCGGCGTATGAAGACATCATGAAGATGCCGATCTGATCGTCATTCCGGGGCGCGACGAAGTCGCGAGCCCGGAATCTATGGTGCTCAGATGACGCGGCTGAATGGATTCCGGGTTCTCGCTTCGCGAGCCCCGGAATGACAAGACAGAGTGAGAAATTGAAAATGACCGGACCCGAGACCCTCGATGTCGCCCGCGATGCGATCTGGACCATCGTGATCGTGTCCTCGCCGCTGATGGTGGTCGGGCTGGTGGTCGGCGTGATCGTGTCGCTGTTCCAGGCGCTGACACAGATCCAGGAGCAGACGCTGGTCTATGTGCCGAAGATTCTGGCCATCTTTGCCACAATGCTGCTGGCGCTGCCGTTCATGGCCGACGCGCTGCATTCCCACATGCTGCGGATCTCGTCGCGAATCATCGGCGGCTGAGGCACAATGCGCTCACCATGCGCATCGACGTCTCGCTGCTGCCGGCACTTGCCGCGGCCTTCATGCTCGCTTTCGCCCGGGTCGGCGCGATGGTGATGCTGCTGCCGGGGCTTGGCGAGACCAACATCCCGACGCGGGTGAAGCTGTCGATCGCGCTGCTGCTCACGCTGATCATCCTGCCGCTGCATCGCAATGCCTATCAGGTCGACATGGGCTCGCTCGCGCCGATGCTGGTCCTGATGCTGCATGAGATCGTGATCGGCATCGTGCTCGGCGCCACCGCGCGCGTGACGCTCGCGGCGCTCCAGGTCGCGGGCGCGGTGATCGCGCAGCAGATGGGACTTGGCTTCGTCACCTCGGTCGATCCGACCCAGGGGCAGCAGGGCGTTCTGGTCGGCAACTTCCTCACCATGCTGGGCGTGACCTTGCTGTTCGCCACCGACAGCCATCATCTGGTGATCGCGGCGCTGAACGACAGCTATTCGATCTTTGCCCCGGGCGAGACCGTCTCGAGCGGCGACGTCGCCTCGCTGGCGACGCGCGCCTTCTCCGCCGCGTTCCTGCTCGGCCTGCAGTTGTCGGGGCCGTTCCTGGTGTTCGGCCTCGTCTTCAACATCGGACTTGGGGTGCTGGCGCGCCTGATGCCGCAGATGCAGGTCTATTTCGTCGGCGTGCCGCTGTCGATCTTCGCGGGCTTCATGGTGCTGGCCGTGGTGCTCACCGCGATGATGGGCACCTATCTCGACTACTTCATCGGCGTCATGCACCAGATGCTGCCGCTCAAGTGACGGGTGATCGATGGCGGAAGACAACGATCCAGAGAGTCAAACAGAAGACCCGACACAAAAGCGCCTCGACCAGGCGCTCGAACGCGGCGACGTCGCCAAAAGCCAGGAGATCAACACCTGGTTCATGATCGCGGGCGGCACGCTGGTGGTCTCGACCTTCTCGGGCTCGGTCGGCAGCGGCCTGCTGACGCCGTTGCGCAATCTGCTCGCCAATTCCTGGATGATCAAAACCGATTCCGGCAATCTGCTCGCGCTGATGCAGCAGATCGAGGTCGCGGTGCTGGCTGCGGTCGGCGTGCCGCTCTTGATGCTGGTGATCGCGGCCATTGCCGGCAACATGCTGCAGCACAGGCTGGTGTGGTCGACCGAATCCCTCATTCCCAAATTCAGCAAGCTCTCGCCGGCTGCCGGCTTCAAGCGCATCTTCGGCAAGCAGGCGGGGGTCAATTTTCTCAAGGGCATCGGCAAGCTGGTCGTGCTCGGTGTGGTCATGACCACGATCCTGTGGCCGGAGCGGCACCGCATGGAGGCGATGGTCAAGTTCGATCCGATGGCCATGTTGGGCGCCTCCACCAGCCTGACCGTCCATCTGCTCGGCGCGGTGGTTGCAGCGCTCGCGATCATCGCCATCGGGGATTATTTCTTCCAGTATCGCAGCTGGTTCCAGCGGCAGAAGATGTCGCTGCAGGAGATCAAGGAAGAGTTCAAGCAGTCCGAAGGTGATCCGCACATCAAGGGCAAGCTCAGGCAGTTGCGGCAGCAGCGCTCCAAGAAGCGCATGATGGCGGCGGTTCCCAAGGCGTCGGTGATCATCACCAACCCGACCCACTATTCGGTGGCGCTATCCTACGAACGCGGCATGTCGGCGCCGATCTGCGTCGCCAAGGGCGTCGACAACCTCGCTTTCAAGATCCGGGAGATCGCGCGCGAGCACGACATCCCGATCGTCGAGAACGTGCCATTGGCCCGCGCGCTCTATGCGACCGCAGAAATCGACAAGGAAATCCCCGTCGAGCACTACCATGCGGTCGCCGAAGTCATCGGCTATGTCATCCGGCTGAAGCGCGGTTTCAGTGCCGCGCGGCAATAAAACCCCGGAAAAGTACCGGAAATGGCCGTAAACTGGGAATCAGCGTACCTTTCGCCCCTGTCGCCCTTGCGTCTGCGGGTCCGATTCAGGCAGGGAGGACCCGACGTGCCCTGTGGCACGTTGATTCTCTGCCGACAGGCTGCCCTAGCGTGAAATGACCGCCGAGACCGACCACGATCTGTCACGCGAGCCCGTTGCGGCGCATGAGCCGTCGCCGCGCTCGGGCAGCATTGCGCTGGTGCTGCTGGTGGCCGCCGGCCTCGTCGCGGTCGCCGTCGGCCTGATGACGCTCGGGCGCGCGCAGGCGCAGCCCTACATCCTCGGCATCCTCGCCGTGCTGGCGATGATCGGCCTGTTCAACCTGTTCGCCTTCGCCGCCGGGATCATCCGCTTCGCCGACCGTAATCTCGACGATCCCATCATCGGCCGCATCTCCGACCATGCGTTCGACGGCCTGGCCGTGACCGATCCGCGCGGCCATGTGGTCTATTCCAACGCGGCCTATCTGACGTTGACCGGTGCCGCCGGCCCGCAGGACGTGCGCCCCGTGGAGCGCGTCTTCATCGGCAATCCTGACGTTTCCGAAGCCGTGTTCCGCCTGCTGAAAGCCGCCCGCGAAGGAAAACGGCAGCAGGAAGAGGTGCGCATTTCCGGCCAGGACGGCAGCCACGGGCGTTGGCTGCGCATGCGGGTGCGTCCGCTCGGCACCGGCAAGCGCGAGGCCAAATATGCGGTGTGGTCGATCGCCGACATCACCCGCGACCGCGAGCGCCAGGAAGACGTGTTCCAGGAGCTCCAGCACGCGATCGAATATCTCGATCACGCGCCGTGCGGCTTCTTCTCGGTCAATCCCGCCGGCGAGCTCGCTTATGTCAACGCGACGCTGGCCAACTGGCTCGACTATGATCTCGCCGAGATCGGCTCGGGCGGCCTGAAGCTCGCCGACATCGTCTCGGGCGACGGCGCTTCGCTGCTGTCTTCGATCGTGGCGGTGCCGGGCGAGGTGAAGACTGAAGTCTTCGACATCGATCTGCGCATGCGCACCGGCAAGACCATGCCGGTCCGGCTCTATCACAAGCTCGCCTTCGGCGCCGACGGCGCGCCAGGACCCTCGCGCACGCTCGTCATCAGCCGCGCCCGTGACGAGCGCGGCGATCCTGATCGTGCGGCCGAAGTGCGCTTCATGCGCTTCTTCGACCACACGCCGATGGCGATCGCCACCGTCGATCGCGGCGGCAACGTCGTGCGCGCGAATGCGCGCTACGCCAAGCTCGCGCAGGGCCTCGGGCTCGACAGCGCCTCCAAGTCGATCTTCCGCGCGGTCAATGCGCGCGATCGGCACCTTTTGATTGCAGCCATCAATCAGGCCGCCGAAAACCAGGCGGACATCGCGCCGGTCGAAGTGGCGTTGGAAGGACCCAAGGAGCGCTGGGGCCAGTTCTTCGTCACGCCGGTCGATGCCGCCGAGAACGACGCGGAAGCCGCGATCGTGCACATGCTCGAGACCACCGAGCGGCGTGCGCTGGAAAACCAGATCAACCAGTCGCAGAAGATGGAGACGGTCGGCCAACTTGCCGGCGGCATCGCTCACGACTTCAACAACGTGCTCTCCGCCATCATGATGGCGAACGACTTCCTGCTGAACGCGCACAAGCCGACCGATCCATCGTTCCAGGACATCATGCAGATCAAGCAGAACGCGACGCGGGCTGCGACCTTGGTGCGGCAGCTGCTCGCCTTCTCGCGGCGGCAGACGCTGCGGCCGCAGGTGCTCGATCTCGGCGATGCGCTCTCCGATCTCACCATGCTGCTGCGCCGGCTGATCGGCGAGAAGGTCAAGCTCGACCTGATCCACGGCCGCGACCTCTGGCCGGTCAAGGTCGACGTCTCCCAGTTCGAGCAGGTCATCGTCAATCTCGCGGTGAACGCGCGCGATGCCATGCCCGACGGCGGCAAGCTGATCATCCGTACCGCCAACGTCGCGACGGAAGAGGCGGGCAAGCTCGCCTACAAGGGCATGCCGGCGGCGGATTATGTGCGGATTGAAGTTGCCGACACCGGCACCGGCATTCCTGCTGATATCAGGGACAAGATCTTCGAGCCGTTCTTCTCGACCAAGGAAGTCGGCAAGGGCACTGGCCTTGGCCTTTCAACCGTCTACGGCATCGTCAAGCAGACCGGCGGCTTCATCTACGTCGATTCCGAGCCGGGGCAGGGCACCTCGTTCCACATCTTCCTGCCGCGTCACCACGCCGAGCCGGAAGTCCAGGTCGAGCAGCCTGCGGCCGTGGCGGCCGCGACCAACGGCGCCGCCAAGGACGCTGCGCCCGCCGCTGTGGAGGCCAAGCCTCGCACCGATCTCACCGGGCAGGGCACCATCCTGCTGGTCGAGGACGAAGAGGGCCTGCGCGCGCTGAACGCTCGCGGCCTGCGCTCGCGCGGCTATACCGTGGTCGAGGCAGAGAATGGCGTCGAGGCGATGGAGGTGCTGGACGAGCAGAGCGGCGCGATCGATCTCGTCGTTTCTGACGTCGTCATGCCGGAAATGGATGGTCCGACGCTGCTCAAGGCGATGCGGGAGAAGAACCCTGATATCCGCTTCATCTTCGTCTCCGGCTATGCCGAGGATGCTTTCGAGAAGAGCCTGCCCGAGGGCCAGCAGTTCGACTTCCTGCCAAAGCCGTTCACGCTCAGCCAGCTCGTGGCGGCGGTGAAGGAGACGATGACGAAGCAGGGGTGAGTGAGGTAGGGGCGGAGGCGCCTCAGACTCCGTCATTGCGAGCGTAGCGAAGCAATCCAGACTGCTACCGCGGAGGGATTCTGGATTGCTTCGTCGCAAGGGCTCCTCGCAATGACGGGGAGGGAGCGGAATTCCCCCTCGGTAGACCACCGGTACCCCGCGACCACGGTTCCCGCCCATATCCGGCCAACCCCGCGTCAAATATGGACTTTTACCGTCCCCGCGACCGAGGGCCGCAGCCGCGGGTTCCGAAACCGGCTTCCTTTTTGGTGAAGTCTGCCCATGTTACTGGCACGTCCCCATGCCGGGGATTTGGGAAACGAACATGAATTTCTCGCAATGGTCCCGCAGTCTCGTGAAGACGATTGCCGTCGTTCTGGCGCTCGCGCTGCCGACGGCGCTGGCGATCTCGTCCGCTGACGCCCGCGTCGGCGGCGGCTTCTCGTCGGGTTCGCGCGGTTCGCGGACGTTCTCGGCCCCGCCGTCGACCACGACCGCGCCGGGCTCGACCTCGCAATTCAACCGCACCTATAGCCAGCCGGGCGCCGGCATGAATAATGCTGCGCCCTCGCGCGGCGGCCTGTTCGGCCGCGGCGGCGGTTTCCTGGGTGGTCTTGCGGCCGGCTTCCTCGGCGCAGGCCTTTTCGGCATGCTGTTCGGTGGCGGTCTGTTCGGTGGTCTTGGCGGCCTGTCGTCGATCCTGGGCCTGATCATCCAGATCGTGCTCGTCGTGTTCGTGGTGCGGCTGGCGATGTCCTGGTGGCAGCGCCGCAATTCGCCGCAGGCGGCCTATGCCGGTGCGGGACCGCAGACGAACTATCGCAGCGGTCTTGGTGGCGGTCTTGGCTCTGGTCTGGGCGGCGGCTTGGGCTTCGGCGCCAACAACGCGCCGCTCGAGATCAAGCCTGCTGATTATGAGGCGTTCGAGCGTCTGCTCGGCGACATCCAGTCGGCGTGGTCGAATGAGGACATTGCAAAGCTGCACACGCTCGCGACGCCGGAAATGGTCTCCTATTTCGAGCAGGACCTTGCCCAGAACCGCGCGCGCAACGTCGTCAACAAGGTGACCAACGTGAAGCTGTTGCAGGGCGATCTCGCGGAAGCCTGGCGTGAAGGCGAGACTGATTACGCGACCGTGGCGATGCGCTTTTCGCTCACCGACACGACGGTCGACCGCAACACCGGCGCGATCGTTGCCGGCAGCGAGCAGCCTGGCGAGGTCACCGAAGTCTGGACCTTCGCGCGCCGCCCGGGCAGCCCCTGGGAGTTGTCGGCGATCCAGCAGACCAACTGAGCGCACGCAGAGCAACAAACGAGGGCGTCGTGCCTCAAGCACGGCGCCCTTTTTCGTTGAGCCGCCGATGTCCTGCTACGGCCGAGCATTTTCCGGGAAGCACTTAATTGCTTGTTGCCTCCGCCGAGCTCCCGCAACTTCGCGCCAGCCAGGTGCAGAAGGAGATATTCGGTGAGCCAGTCCGTCGCGCACTCCAGGACACATCATGACAACCCCGCCAGGAATTCGTCCTTGCCGTTGGAGGCGATTGAAGCTGCCTATGACCGGATCGAGGCTGAGCGCGACCGCAATTGCTGGATCTATGTCCGCCCGCGCGAGGAGGCGCTCGAAGCATGCCGCAAGCTCGTGGCGCGCGCGCGGACCGGCGAACATCTTCCGCTGCTCGGCATTCCCTTTGGCGTAAAGGACAATATCGACGTCGAGGGAATGCCGACCACCGCCGCATGCCCGGCGTTCAGCTACACGCCCTGGCATTCCGCGCGCAGCGTCGAACGCCTCAGCGCGGCCGGCGCAATTTGCCTCGGAAAGACCAATCTCGATCAGTTTGCCACAGGCTTGTCCGGCGCGCGTTCGCCCTATGGCCCGTGCGCGTCGGTTGCAGATAGCCGCTATGTCTCGGGCGGCTCAAGTTCCGGGTCTGCGGTCGCCGTCGCGGCGGGGCACGTGGCGTTCGCGCTCGGCACCGACACCGGCGGGTCCGGCCGCATACCCGCCGGTTTCAACAACATCGTCGGAATCAAGCCGACCGTTGGGCTGGTGTCGTCACGCGGGCTGGTGCCGAATTGTCCGACGATCGATTGCGTTTCGGTGTTCTGCAATACCGTCAGCGATGGCGAGGCGATCCTCGACATCATCGAAGGGTTCGACTTCGAAGACCCCTACAGCCGCCGGCCAAGGGCGTTTTCCTTCGCCGGCGGATCGTTGTCATCGTTCCGGTTCGGCCGCATTGCATCCGCCGATCTCGAATGCTTCGGCATGCCGGAATGCGGCGAGCTCTATGAGCGCGCCTGCGCGCGTTTCAACGAGATCGGCGGAACGGCTGTTGAGGTGGACTTCACCCCGTTCCGCCAGGCCGGGGAGTTGATGTTCAGCGGACCTTGGGTTGCCGAGCGGCACTCGGCAATCGCTGCGCTCCTGGACATTGAGTCCGGCTCCCTGCTCGATGTCACCAGGACCGTGCTGGCCTCGGCCGCCGGCTATTCGGCGATCGATACGTTCGGCGCGATTCACCGTTTGCACCGGCTGCGCCGCGACGCCGAGGCGATCTTTGCGGGGATCGATGCATTGGTGGTCCCGACCGCACCGCGGCCCTTCACATTGGAGGAGATGCTGCGCGATCCGGTCACCCTCAACAATCACCTCGGCTACTATTCGTACTTTGCCAATCTGCTTGATCTCTGCGGCGTAGCGGTTCCGAACGCGACATTGCCTGATGGCATGCCGATGGGCGTGACCCTGCTGGCGCCGGCCTGGCACGATCGCGCGCTGATCGGACTGGCGCGGCGATTCGAGGCTGGTGCAGACCGAGCGGCGTTCGAATTGAAGTCCAGCGCCTGAAAGGCGAGATTATTCCATCTCCTGCCCGAGCATCGAAAGATCCAGGATCGAAATCACGGATCTGTCGTACCGGATCGCGCCTTCCTCCTGGAGCCGCGCGAGTTGCACGGTCACCCATTGGCGGGTGGACCCGATGAGATTGGCGAGATCGCCATGGGTAAACGGCATGCCGACGACGATCTCGTTGTCGCGCTTCACGCCGTAGACGTGCGACAGGAAGATCAGCAGGCTGTGCAGTCGCTCGGTCACCGAGCGCGTCCCAAGCATCTGGGCCATCGCCGAATAGCATCGCGCCTTGAACGCCAGGGCATCCAGCAAGGCGACGGCGATCGCCGCCGATTCCAGCGCAAGCCGCCGCAGCGCCGGTCCGGGCATGAACGTCAGCTGGCTGCGTTCGGCCGCAACCGACGTCCACATATGTGGGCCCGTTCCGAACATGTCGGGGCCGCCGACGAAGTTGCCGGGAAACCAGTAGGCGAGGGTGACCTCGCGCCCCGACGGCGCCGCATAATAGCTGCGGATGCGCCCCTCGCTGATCAGGTAGATCCCGACCTGTGCGTCGCCCTGAGACCAGACCAGCTGGCCGGCTTCCAGCGTCTTCTCGCGTCCGATCGCACGCAGGCGATTGCGATCGGCCCGGTTGAGGCCATCGAGCAGGCCAGGCAGCGGCCTGACGAGGTCGTCCGACTCGGCCAGCATCACACCTGCCGCTATCGCGCTGTTCGCCCTGTGCATCGCCGGCTCCACCGTGAGACCCGGCGTCGATTATTCAAGAACCATGCCAGCGCAATGCGATTCTTCTCTCGATTTGCGAGGTCGAGGCGATCAGCTCGCGTCCGACTGATTAAACGCCCGCAATCCTTCGGCGCGGATGACGTCGAGACAATCCTTCTTGAGGGAAAGATAGGATGGTTCGACCATGACCGAACTCGACCGCGGACGCGGCAGCTTGACCGCGACCTCGCGCAGGATGCGGCCGGGTCCCGCGCTCATGATGAGAACGCGGTCGGCCAGCACGATGGCTTCATCGATGTCATGGGTGACGAACACGATTGTCGCCTTGATCCGGTCGCGCAGCTCCAGCAGATTGTCTTGCATCACCGCCCGGGTCTGCGCATCGAGGGCCCCGAAGGGCTCGTCCATCAGCAGCACGCGGGGCTTGTTGGCCAGCGCCCGCGCGATTGCCACGCGCTGTTGCATGCCGCCGGACAGCGTGTTTGGATAGGCGTCGGCGAAACGCTTGAGACCGATCATCGCGATCAGATCGTCGGCGATCGCATTCGCTTCCTTCCTGGACTTGCCATTCATCCTGGGGCCGTGCGCGATGTTCCTGCGGACCGACTTCCAGGGGAAAAGGTGCGGCTGCTGGAACACCATGCCGACATCGGGCCGCGGGCCGCCAACAGGCGAGCCTTCCACCAGGATGTCGCCTTCATAAGGCACTTCCAGTCCGGCGATCGTGTTGAGCACCGTCGACTTGCCGCAGCCCGAGGGCCCGACGATGCAGACGAACTCGCCAGGCGCGACGTCAAAGGACACGCGATCCACCGCGATGGTCTGCGCGCGGTTGGTGTCGAACACGATGCTCAGGTTCGAGACTTGAATGGCCGGTTGCTTCCGCGCCGCCTCCACGGAGGCCGGTGAGCTTGCCAGCGCCAGTTTCACGATCGATCGAGATCCCGACATCAGCGCCACCAGACGGTACGTTCGGCAAGAACCGCAAACAGCCGGTCGGCAATGAATGATATCAGCCCGAGCGCGGCGAGCCCGCCCATGACCTGGCCCGTCTGCATGTTCTGCTGCGCAATCTCGATCCGGTAGACGATGCCGGCGAAAGTGCCGGCAAGCTCGGCCGCGACCAGCGTGTAAAAGGAGATGCTGACAGCGGTGCGCAAGCCCACCACGATGTAGGGCAGCGCGCCCAGCAGCACGATCTCCTGCAGCATCTGCCGCCGCGGCGTGCCGAGCATCAAGGCCGCCCGGATCAGGCCGCGGTCGACCTTCTGCACGCCGATATGGGTCGAAAGCCAGACCGTGAAGAACACGCCCCATACGACGAGGAACAGTTTGCCCGCCTCCGACAGGCCGAACCAGAGAATGACGATCGGCACGAAAGCGATCGGCGGAATTGGCCGCAGGATATGGAAGAGCGGTGACAGCAGGCTCGACATGACCGGGAATTGGCCGGTGAGGATGCCGAGCAGGATGCCGAGCGCGCCGCCGACGATGAAGCCCGTGGTGACGCGATAGAGGCTGGCCGTGAGATCGCCGAGGAATTGTCCGCTTCGTATCCACTCGAGCACGGCCGCGGCAACCACCGTCGGCGGCGGAAACAGCACCATGTTGACGGCCCCGGAGCGCGACGCCAATTCCCAGAGGCCGACGAACAGCGGCAGCGACAGCGCCCCGACCAGAATATTGAGGCGGCGAAGACGGGCTGAATCCGGCCGCCGATTGCGGCCGCTACTGCGAACAGCAATCTGTTGTGGCGCTGACGTGCCGTCCTGCATGGTTGTCCGGGGGCCTATTTCCACGAAAGAGTGACCCGTTCGGGGGCAATCTTTTTCAGCGGCTCGCTGATGATGACCTTGCTGAAATCGGGCATCACAGCTCCCGGAGGATGGTTGCCGCTCTCGAGGCGCCATGCGGAGTGGGTCTTGAGAATCTCGACCAGACGGTCGTCGAGACGCACCCGGTAGACATAATCGGTCCAGATCGGCGCGAACTCGTCCCGCTTCATGCCGACAGCGTCCGCCACCACCGTGATCGCGTCATCCGGATGTGCCTTCATCCAGACTTCGGCATCGATCAGCGCGGCGATGAACTTCTCGATCAGCGCGGGGTTGGCGTCCAGATAGGGCCTCATGACGACGATGTTGAACGTCTCGGAATAAGTGCCTGAAGTATCGAGCTCGGCGACGGCTTCACCCAGGGCCTTCTTCGCGTTGGCGATGTGGGGCTCCCAGGTGTCGATCGCATCGATGCTTCCGGCTGCGAGCGCCGGCAGCATCTCCTGCGGCCGCAGGTTGACGAGGGTGACATCCTTGGCCGTCAATCCCGCCGACTTCAGCAAGGTCGCCGTGTAAACCTCGCTGCCGGTGCCGGCGGTGAATCCGATTCGCTTGCCGCGAAGATCTGCCCTGGTCTTGATGGCGGCCTTGGCCGTGACGACCGTCTTGAGGTCGGAATATTCCATGCCGGCGACGAAGGCGATGGGCTGGCCAGCCATCGCTGCAGCGGTGACCGGCGCCTCGGCCGTCGTCGCGATGTCGGCGCCGCCTCCGATCACGGTGTCCAGGCATTGCTTGCCGGACGTGAAGTTCGAGACCGTGATGTCCAGTCCGTTCCTTTCGAAAATCCCCTTCGATTTGGCGACGATCGCAAGGCCGGAGATCGGCCCGAGGTTTTGCGCAAGCCGGGCTTTGAGCAATTCCGCGGCCGAGGCGCCGCCTGGACTGATGGCAAGGCAGCAAAGCGCAAGTGCTGCGATTGGGCGGACGGTGTTCCAGTGCATGACGATCTCCCCTCGCGCCGCGCCTGGCGGCAGCCCCGATGCGACCGCGGAGACCGCCCTGAACGGTTCCGCCACAGACTCCCGCATCCTCCCTGGCCGGTCGCTTGAGGATCGGCTGATGTTGGCATGCTCGCCCGGCGCCACGATCTCGGGAAGCAATTAATCGACACGGCGTTCGGGGACCGGCGTGATGGAGCGTCAGCAAGGCGGCGCCGTCTCATCCTGACGGAACATTCGACCGCATGCTACATTGGGTCCGTCGCTCCCACGCTCACGGACCCTTCCCATGAAATACGAGCTCTATTACTGGCCCGAGATCCAGGGCCGCGGCGAATATGTGCGGCTGGCGCTGGAGGAGGCGGGTGCGGCTTACGTCGACGTCGCACGCGGCCCGCGCGGCAGCGACGCCATGATGAAGATGATGGAGGCCCGCAAGGGCACGCCGCCCTTTGCGCCGCCATTCCTGAAAGCGGGCAAGCTCGTCATCGGCCAGACCGCCAACATCCTGCTCTATCTCGGCGCGCGACATGGCCTCGCGCCGAAGACGGAAGCGGGCAAACTCTGGGTGCACCAGCTTCAGCTCACCATCACCGATTTCGTGGTCGAAATCCACGACACCCATCATCCGCTCGGACCGTCGCTCTATTATGAGGACCAGAAACCGCCGGCCAAGAAGCGCACGGCCGCTTTCTGGAACGAGCGCGTGCCGAAATATCTCGGCTATTTCGAGCAGCTTCTCGACAGTAACGGCGGTGCCCATGTCACCGGTCGACGCTTGACTTACGTCGATCTCTCGCTGTTCCAGATCGTCGCCGGACTGCGATATGCCTTTCCCAGGCGCATGAAAGCGTTCGAGAAGGATATTCCTGGTCTCGTCGGCCTGCACGACCGCGTCTCCGCACGGCCGAACATCAAGGCCTATCTCGCCAGCGAGCGCCGCATTCCCTTCAACGAGCAGGGCATCTTCCGGCGCTATCGCGAGCTCGACGCCTGAGGTTGCGCTATCCGGCAAGTTGCGGCCGGGCACGCCGAAGGCCCGGTCGTCAGGACCGGGCGATCCATCGCAGAAAGGCTTGATCAGGCGAGCTGATCGATCCGGGTGCCCTGACCCGGGGGCAGCGGCGCCGGCGGCGTCGGCTGGTAAGTCGGGTCGTTGTCCTGGGTCTTGGTCTGGTCGTCCGGCTGCTTGGTCGTGTCGTAGCTCGGGACCACGATCGTGACAGGCGGCGGCGCAACGCTGGAAACGCTCATCCACAGATCCTCACAGATTGAACCTGGTGACGCTGCCCTGCGAGGGACGAAGTTTCCTTCAAGCCAATCGTTAAAATGCGAGGAATCTGGTGGGTTGAATGACGTTTTCTCGCGCCAATCGCCCCGATGTCCCGGCGAGCCAGTGGCCTCTCCTCGTCATTGCGAGCGCAGCGAAGCAATCCAGAATCCCTCCGTGGAAAGACGCTGGATTGCTTCGCTGCGCTCGCAATGACGGAGTACGTCGTGGGCAGCGTCGCGATGCCCTCTACACTCGGGGAAGGAGTGAAGGTAGCCCGGCCTATTCGTCCTTCGGCCGTGTGATCGTGATCGCGGCTTCCGTCTTGGTGCGGGTGCATTCCATGTTGAGGCGCTTGTAGCGCATGGTGATCTTGTCGCCGCGGAGCAGGCCCATGCGCTTCAGGCAGCGCGTCGCGCCAGTCGTGGTGTCGTCCTTGGTCACTGTGAAGATGATCGCGGCCGCGGAGGCCACGAGGTCATAGAACTGCGGCGTCGGCTTGCGGTCGCCCTTGGCGTAGAGCTCGTTGGAATAGGCCTGTCCCTGGGAGCGGCAGCCGAGCGACAGCTCCTTCGCCGCGGGATGGGTGAGGTAGATGATGTTGGCGGCCTTGAAATTGACCTTCAGCCCGTCGATGCCGCCGGCAAGCTGCTTGGCGATGTCGTCGCACTGGTCGGCACGCGCGGGCGCGGCGAGGGTTACAAGGCCGGTGATTGCGGCGGCGACAACAATCGCGCCGCGGACGTGCAGTCTGGAAATCATGATGAAAAGCCCCTTGAGGGCGCGCATTCAACCGTCGCCGCGCGCGAAGCGCAAGGGGTGCAACCCGGCTCGACCGGGCACAACTCCAGCTATTGCACGCAGGCGGCAAAAATGGCCGTCATGGCACCCAAATATGGCACCGAATCGGGATGCCCCGGCCGCGCCAGGACGCCTTCCCTTTGTGGCAAAAAAGCTTAGAACGCTTCCATGCTGAGAGGCCCGCCAGGGCTGCAAAACCCGAGATCGCCCCATGAACGCTCCCACCGCCTTCCCCGACCAGTCCAAGCCCGTCCCGCCCTACAAGCACACCCCGCTGTTCCCGCTGGGCAAGGACGAGACGCCCTACAAGAAGATTTCGTCCGAGGGCGTCAGGGTCGAGAAGGTGCTGGGCAAGGACATGCTGGTGGTGTCGCGCGAGGCGCTGCGGGCGCTGTCGGAAGCGGCTTTCGGCGACATCAATCATTATTTGCGCCCCGGCCATCTGAAGCAGCTCCGCGCCATCCTGGAGGACGGCGAGGCCAGCCCGAACGACAAGTTTGTCGCACTGGATTTTCTGAAGAACGCCAACATCGCCGCCGGCGGCGTGCTGCCGATGTGCCAGGACACCGGCACCGCGATCATCATGGGCAAGAAGGGCTGCAACGTCATCACCGATGGTGAGGACGAGGCGGCGCTCTCGGAAGGCGCGCGCGACGCCTATTTGCGCCGTAACCTGCGCTACTCGCAGGTTGCTCCCTTGTCGATGTATGAGGAGAAGAACACCGCCAACAACATGCCGGCGCAGTGCGAGATCTACGCCGAGGGCGACGACGCCTACAAATTCATGTTCATGGCGAAGGGCGGCGGCTCCGCCAACAAGAGCTTTCTGTTCCAGGCCACGCCCTCGGTGCTGACCAAGGATCGGTTGCTGGCCTTCCTGAGGGAGAAGATCCTGACGCTCGGCACCGCCGCGTGCCCGCCTTATCACCTCGCCATCGTGATCGGCGGCACCTCGGCCGAACTCTGCATGAAGACGGTGAAGCTCGCCTCCGCCCGTTATCTCGATGCGCTGCCGACCCACGGCTCGCCCGATGGCAACGCCTTCCGCGACGTCGAGATGGAGAAGGAAATCCACAAGATGACGCAGTCGCTCGGAGTAGGCGCGCAGTTCGGCGGAAAATATTTCTGCCACGACGTGCGGGTCATCCGCATGCCGCGCCACGGCGCCTCGCTGCCGATCGGGCTTGGCGTGTCCTGCTCGGCCGACCGCCAGGTGCTCGGCAAGATCACCAAGGACGGCGTCTATCTCGAGGAGCTCGAG
The DNA here is from genome assembly GCF_019455395.1 of Bradyrhizobium sp. BR 10261. NCBI lineage: Bacteria > Pseudomonadati > Pseudomonadota > Alphaproteobacteria > Hyphomicrobiales > Nitrobacteraceae > Bradyrhizobium > Bradyrhizobium sp. BR 10261. Next base: position 56,517 of record NZ_JACOFQ010000010.1, on the reverse strand, counting down.
CATAACCCGGCGCAGTACCTGCCGCAGGTCGAAGAGGCGCTCGGCGGCGAGGTGGTCAAGATCGACCTCAACCAGCCGATGAAAGACATCCTGGCGACGTTCTCGAAATATCCGATCAAGACGCGGGTCTCGATGACCGGCACCATGATCGTCGCGCGCGACTCTGCGCATGCCAAGTTGCGCGAGCGGCTGGAGAAGGGCGAGCCGCTGCCCGACTATTTCAAGAACCATCCGGTCTACTACGCCGGCCCGGCCAAGACGCCCGAGGGCTACGCCTCCGGCGCGTTCGGTCCGACCACGGCGGGCCGCATGGATTCCTTCGTCGACCAGTTCCAGGCCGCCGGCGGCTCGATGGTGATGGTCGCGAAGGGCAACCGCGCACCTGCCGTGCGCGAAGCCTGCAAGAAATATGGCGGCTTCTATCTCGGCTCGATCGGCGGTGCGGCGGCGAACCTCGCCGAGCACTGCATCAAGAAGGTCGAGGTGCTCGAATATCCCGAGCTCGGCATGGAAGCGATCTGGCGCATCGAGGTCGTCGACTTCCCGGCGTTCATCATCATCGATGACAAGGGGAACGACTTCTTCAAGGAGTTGAATCTGGGCTGAGGCGGCGCTCCAGCGCCGTCATTCCGGGGCGCGCCTCTTGGCGCCAGCTATGATGCGCAATTGCGCATCTGAGAATCCATCGGGCTTCAACGTTGGTGGAAGAATGGATTCCGGGCCTGCGTGCTGCGCACGCATCCCGGAATGACCGAGTAGCCTCACGTCCTCGCGCCGGTGAACGGGAAGCTGCCCATCGGGCCGATGCCCATCTCGCCGTTGATGCTGTCGCCGGAGACCGTGCCGGTGAATTCGAGCGTCAGCGGCATCGGATTGGTGATCGAGACTTTCCAGGAGACGTTGTCGCCGCTGACGGTGCCGTCAAAAATCTCGGCGGTATTGCCGTCCGCCCCCTGCGTGCCCGTGAGCGTGCCGCCCGCTTGCTTCAGGCTCAGCGTTGCCTGGCGCTCGCCCATCGGCGTCGTCATGGTCAGATTCCAGTTGCCGTCCACGGCCATTCGCGTCTCCCGAACATTGTCCCGGCGGTTGCGACGACCCGCAACCAGTCCCGGGCCGAGCCTATAGCGCAACTCGGCCCGCGCGCCTAATGTCGTGTCAGCGGCAATCAGGCGCGGGCGGCGGCGCGGCGGCGATTGGTGACGACGATCCGAAACACCACGTACTGCACGGCAAAGGCCAAAACCTTGGCGCCGCCCGCGATCACCGAGATATAGAACGCCCACAGCTTCAGATCGCCGGTCGAGGCGACGATGATCGTGCCGGCACCGAGGGCGAACATCAGCGCGGCCCAGGCATAGCCCGCAGCGATGACATATTCCGGCGCGGTCTCGACCACCATCGGCGGCATGTAGCGCAGCATCCAGCCGCGCTTGAGCATGATCGCGCCGATCGCGAAATGCGCAATCGCGGGCTTGGCCAGCATGAAGCGGGGATCGTTGGTGAGCAGCGTCACCGTGCCGAGCACGACGACGAGCGCGACGCTCGCATAGGTCATGTAGCCGAGCTCGCGCCCCTTGACGCGGGCAAAGATCACCTGCGCGATCGCGCCGGCGACCGCCACCGACGTCGCCAGGATGACGTTGTCGGTGATCAGATAGATCACCAGGAAGACGATGGCCGAGAGGAAGTCGGAGGCGAGGCGGGCGAATACGTCCCTCATTGTCGGTCCTGTTTCACTGCGCTTCCGGCAGCGCGGCGGCCTGCGCACCATACTTGATCTGACGATATTCGGGATACCATTTGGTGAAATAGATCGCGCTGTTGCGGGCGGCGAAGGCGACCGCGAGGCCCGACCACACCGGCAGGCCCGGGAAGTAGAGCAGCGCGATGTTGGCGGCCATCATCAGCAGCGCGGCGACGGTCCATGCCGCGGTGATGATGTAGTTGGCGGTGAGGAAGCCGGGCATTGCCGCCGTCTCGGCGGGAACGGACTCGATCGCGTATTGCAGCGTGAAGGGCCGCCGCGCCAGCATCGAGCCGAGCGAGATGACGAAGATGCCGATATCGACCGAGAGCTTGACGCCGAGCGTGCCGAGCGTGGGGTGCAGCACGAGGAAGAGGCCGATGCCGGCGAACAGGATCGCCGAGCCCGCGGCCAGGATTTTCACCGACCGGCCGCGGGCAACATCGATCACGATCGTGGCGAGACAGATCGCGGAGCCCGCGAACACGCTGATCGTGGCCGAGGTCATGAACATCAGGAAAGTGTAGACGCCATAGGGGGCAAGGATCAGGAAGATCGTCATGGTCGCCTCGGTCGCACCAATCTTTACGATGTCAAGATTGATAGTTCAGCGCCGACGCCGGGTCAAGCAAAATCTTTACAGTGTCAAAATGACGTGAATGACTTGTAAAAACTCAATTGTTGCAATGGTTTGTTCCGACATCTCCTCCGCCATGGCGGCCCAGGGCAGGCGCGACAGGATGGTCAGCGCGGAGGCAATCAGAACGCCGATGGTCAGGAAGATGCTGCCGCCGCGGCAGATCGTGAATTTGCGCGAGCCCGGCTTTGCGTACATGCCGAGCGGATGCAGCAGCCGCGACAGCAGAAGCATGCCCATCAACACGTGAATGCGCAAGACCGATGCGCCTGACATTTCGAGCAGCGCGACCATCAGCGTGATGATGGGGACGTACTCCATGAAATTGCCATGGGCCCGGATCGCGCTGCGCAGGTTTTCGTCGCCGCCATCGTCGAAGGGCGCCTTGCTGCTCCATCGCAGCCGAATGACCTGCAGCGCGAGCGCGGCGTAGATCAGCGCGAGGATGGCGAGATAGTTCGCGGTGATCGAAGGCATATGCATCGAGATCTCCTCTACCCGTCATTCCGGGGCGGCGCGAAGCGTCGAGCTACGGTGCGCAATTGCGCACCTGAGAATCCATCGGGCGGCATCACCTGAAGCGAAATGGATTCCGGGCTCGCGCCAAGTGGCGCGACCCGGAATGACAGGTGAGAGCTATCGCGTTCCCACCCAATTGCCGTGGAAGCCGTCGGGCACGCGATGGCCGAGTTGCACAAGCGCGGCGGGCCCGGCTTCGATGTCGGTGGCGTTGAACACGGCGAGGTCGCTACGGTTCTCCCGCGCGCGCCAGACCACCGCCAGCAGCCAGCCGTCGCCTTCCGCCGCATCCTTCGATCGTTCGACGAACACAGGCTCGGAGACGGTGTCGCCCGCCGGGAGCAGATACTGCCCGAGCCGCTTGCCCGTGCCGTCGACATGAACGATGCCCGATAGGGCGCCGAACATCGGCAGACGCGGATTGGCGCAGGCGTACCAGCCGTGACGGCTCTTCAAGCCGGCACGGCGATCGTCGATGCGCGGGAATTCGCCGGTGAGATCGTCCAGATAAGTCTGCTGAAAGTGGTCGGTCTTGCCGGAGAGATCGAAGCTCCAGCGGCAGTGGCGGGCGCGCGATTTCTCCGGATCCGTCGGCCGTCCATCGGGATGCGGAAACAGCGGCGCTTGCTCGAATTGCATGACGTCGGCGATGATGCGGTCGCCGTCCTCCCACGCATTCATGACGTGGAAGACGTAGCAGGCCTCGGCGCGGAACCAGACGATGTCCTTTGCCGTGCCGTTGCGCTTCATCACGCCGACATAGGCGCCTTTCTCGGGCTCCCAGGCATAGGGCGGCTTGCCGCTCATCGCGCGCTCCAAGCTGCCGGTGAGGGGCAGGATCGGAAACAGCACGTGATGTTCGGTGACGATGAAGTCATGCACCATACTGGCATAGGGCGTCTCGAAGCGCTCGAAGCGCGTGACCTTGCCGCCCGCGTCGATCGATCCGTAGGAGAGGGCAGCGGTCAGCGGGCCCGCCGCATTGTAGCCGAAGAACACCAGCTCGCCCGTGACAGGATCGACCTTCGGATGCGCGGTGAAAGGGCCGGCAATGCGGCTCTGGTAATTGCAATAGCCGCGCGTTGCCAGCGTGTCCGGCTCGATCTCGGTCGGCAGATGTCCTTCTTCAAGCGCGAGCAGCTTGCCGGCATGGAAGATGATGTTGGTATTGGCGACGCCGCCGTCGGTCAGGTTCGTGGGCGCATCCGGCAACCTGCGTCCAAAGCCGCCGAACAGCGCGCGGCCGGCATCGTGCTCGGCGAGCCATTTCGGGGTGCGGACCCAGCGATTGCGGTAAGAGGCGCGTCCCTCCTCCAGATGGAAGGCGTGCAGCATGCCGTCGCCGACGAACCAGTGGGCGCCGGGGGAATCGAACTGCGGATTGGGGCCGTTGCGATAGAGCGTGCCGTTCAGCTCGCGCGGCAATTCGCCGACGATCTTGAGGAAAGGCGCGTCCGCCTCGAACGGGATCGGGGCGATATTGTTGCGGCGCTCGGCGATCACGTCATGGTGCACGGCGTATCCTTATCTTTACATCGTAAAGATGGATAGAGCCGGCCGAGGCTTCCGTCAAGTGAAATCTTTACACTGTCAATATTGCGTCATATAGCTTGCAAATGGCCAAGAGCGACACCAGGGGCGACACCAAGGGCGGAACGGCACGTAGGCCGCGCAGCCCCAAAAGGACATCACAGGCATCTCGTGCCGCGCGCCGCCCGGCAGCAGCGAAGACCGAGACGCCCTATCATCATGGCGCCTTGCGCGAGGCACTGCTGCAGGCGGCCGAACGGGTGCTGGAGCGCGATGGGCTCGGCGGCCTGACGCTGCGCGCGGTGGCGCGCGAGGCCGGCGTCTCGCATGCCGCGCCGACCCATCATTTCGGAGATCTCACCGGCCTCGTCAGCGAGCTCGCGGCGATCGGCTTTCGTCAGTTCAATGCAGCGATGGCCTCTGCTTGCGATACGGCCACCTCGCCGCTGGAGCGGGCCCTGGCGCGGCCAAAAGCCTATGTTGCCTATGCCCAGGCGCATCCCGGCATGTACGGGTTGATGTTCCGCACCGAGCGGCTCGACTATTCGAGGCCCTCGTTGCACGAGGCTGCGGAATCCTCGTTTGCCGGGCTTGCCAATGCCATCAGCGCGATGCGACAGGAGCCGATCAGCGGCAACGCCCTGACTATCGACCAGGGTGCCGCGATCGTGCGGGCCTGGTCGATGGTGCATGGCTTCACCATGCTGCTGCTGGACGGGCGGCTCGAGGATATCCTGGAGCGGCTGCCCGCAGGCACCACGGCGGAGCAACTTCTGGAAGCGATCCTGAAGTCGACGGTGGCGGCCAGAATGCCCTCAGGCACCTGATCGAACGAAACGTTCGATGCCACGGAACTCACGCCTTTGCACATTGTTCACTGTGGGCAAGCATCAAACGATCCAGGGATAGGCCTGACAGCGGTGCGGAATCGTTCTAGAAGAGCGGCTTCGCTCGGGCTCACGCAGCCTGCTCCGCGTCCTCTGTACACTCGATCATGCCAGATATCGCTCCCCGCAAAGCCTATCGCGTCGGCAAGTCCAAGACGGGACTTGGCCTCTTCGCCACCATGCCGATCAAGAAGGGCACCAGGATCATCCGTTATTTCGGACCGCTCCTGGATTCGCGGATCCCCGCGCACGAGGAGATCGAGAACAAATATCTGTTCGAGCTCAACAACCGCTGGACTATCGACGGCTCGGTGCGCAAGAACCTTGCGCGCTACATCAACCATTCCTGCCGGCCCAATGCCGAATCCGACGTACGCCCACGCGAGCGAAAAGTGTTCATCCGCGCCATCAAGAACATCGAGCCCGGCGAGGAGATCAACTACGACTACGGCACCGATTATTTCAAAGCCTATTTGAAGCCGATCGGCTGCAAGTGCCCGTCCTGCGAAAACAAGCGCAAGAAGCAGCGCGCAGAGGCCCGGGCCGAACGCGCCAAGGTGAAGGCGCGCGCGGAGCGCAAGGCGCAGAAAGCGGGTACAAAAACCACCGCGACGAAAAAGAAGAAGCTGAACGGCAAGCATTTTGCCGGCAAGGTCGGCCGCGCGAAGGGGTAGTTCCCGCCGGGTGGCTGGCTCTCACATCGGTTCCCCCGATTGGTCCTCAGGCTGCAACCGCTCCATGCGCAGTGGCCAGGACATTTACGCGAGCTGCCAGCCCGTCGGGCAAAACACCCTGTCGACCCGCGCCCTAAATGGCGCGTTTCCCGATCGTCACGACGTACGGCGGGGAGCAGCTTGCCACACACGCGGATATCGTAGGGTGGGCAAAGCGAAGCGTGCCCACGACAACCGGAGCGGTGGGCATGGCGCCTTGCGCCTTTGCCCACCCTACGGCACCGCACGTTGCAGCGCGTGCGGGACGCGAGCGCTTCACGCAGCGACCGCACCGCCGCTCTTGCGCAAACCCACATACTGCAACTCGGCGAACACGCCGGTCGCGATCGCCTGCGCCACGACCATGAGTTCGCCGAGAAGGTTCGGCGACACCGCGCCCGAGAACAAGAGCGCGACGCTGCCGATTGTCCAGGCGGCATTGCCGACCACGACCAGCAACACCAGCGGCCTCAGCACCGCTGTGCGTGAAGCGAGCCAGCCGACCAGCGCGGTGTAGGCGATCAGGAACAGGCCGGTTTCGCGCAGCAGTGCCTCGGGCAGATTGAACAGGGTGGCAAATGCGCCTGCACCAAAAGTGAAGCCGAGTGCGGCGACGCCGCTGAAGACGGCGTCGGCGAGCAGGGCGCGGCGCAGGAAGGTGGATGCGTCGATCATCAGAAGTCTCCTAGGTTGGGGTGGCTTGGGGAACTCAATGCCTGCAGCGCCACCAGGCGCGGAGCAGGCGGGCGAGGCGGGACGGGCAGAGGCTCCTGCCGACGTTGTGCTCGAAGGCCGTGACATGTGCGACGACATAGTCGCCGGTCGAATGCACCAGCGGCTCCGGCATGTTGAGGCCGCGCGCCAGCATCCGGGTCGCGAGCGTCATCGCCCAGGGAAGAAGGTGGTCTGCAAGGGTGCGGTAGAGCAGCAGCGCGATCATGGTCATTCTCCTGTGCTCAGGAAGATGCGCTGGCCGGGGGCCCAATTCGATTACCTCGCGGGTAATGGAAGGGGTGAATTACGCATGGTAGGTTTTGGGCCATGAACGCACATGCATCCACGGCACACGCCGAATCCAGCCAGCCGATCCATATCGGTGATCATTTGCGCGAATGGCGGCAGCGCCGCCGCATGAGCCAGCTCGACCTTGCCAGCGAGGCGGAGATTTCGGCGAGGCATCTGAGCTTCGTCGAAACCGGCCGCGCCGCGCCCTCGCGCGACATGGTGCTGCGGCTCGCCGAGCGCCTCGATGTGCCCTTGCGCGAACGTAACGTGCTGCTGGTCGCCGCAGGCTTTGCGCCGGCTTTTCCGCAGCGCTCGCTGGAGGATCCCGCCTTGAAATCAGCCCGCCAGGCGATCGACCTCGTCCTGAAGGCGCACGAGCCAAATCCGGCGCTGGCCTATGATCGGCACTGGAACCTGGTTTCCGCCAACCGCATGGTGGCGCCGCTGCTCGCCGGCGTTCCGGAGCGGCTGCTGGCGCAGCCTCTCAACGTGCTCCGGCTCGCCTTTCATCCCGAGGCACTGGCGCCACGCACGGTCAATCTCGCGGAATGGTGCGCGCATCTGCTCGAGCGTTTGCACCGGCAATGTGAGGCGACGGCCGATCCCGAGCTCGTCAAGCTCTATCAGGACCTCAAGAGCTATCCCATCCCGGCGCGCTCGGGGCCGCTGTCCGGCGACAATGTCGCCATTCCCTTCAAGCTGCGCCAGAATGGAGAGATACTAAGTTTCTTCTCCACCACCATGGTGTTCGGTACGCCCGTCGACATTACCCTGTCGGAACTGGCGCTGGAGACGTTCTTCCCGGCAGACGAGCGCACCGCGGAGCGGCTCAGGCAGATGGCCGCGGCCATGACCTAGCGCCTCATGCGTGACCCTTGCCTCGGGGCGGGTTCGGCTTATCTTGGAGCAAACCCGCACCGCCCAAGGAGGCGCTCATGAGCACCCTCAAACCGCTCCAGATCGATGTCGTCTCCGACGTGGTGTGCCCCTGGTGCTATATCGGCAAGCACCGGATCGAGAGCGCGCTCGCGCTTGTGCCCGACGTTCCGGTCAAGCTGAACTTCCGTCCGTTCTTTCTCAATCCCTGGGTGCCGCGCGAGGGCATCAGCCGCGAGGATTATCTCACCACCAAATTCGGCTCGGTCGAGGCCTATAAGGGCATAGCGGGGCGCGTCGTCGCTGCGGCAAGCGAAGAGGGCCTCGTTTACAAGCCCGAGCTGGTCGCACGGCAGCCCAACACGACCGATTGCCATCGCCTGATCCTGTGGGCCGAGGCGATCGGCAAAGCGCCGGAAATGAAGCAGCGGCTGATGGAGCTGTATTTCCGCGATGGCGGCGATCTCACCGATGTGAACGTCCTGATCCAGGCGGCCGCCGATGTCGGCCTCGATGCCGATGACGTGCGCAAGCGCCTTGCCACCGACGAGGACGTCGCGCGTGTGTCGGCCGATGCGCAGGAGGCCGCCGACAAGGGCATCTCCGGTGTGCCGACCTATGTCTTCGCGCAGAAATACGCCGTTTCCGGCGCGCAGGATCCGAACCTGCTCGCCCGCGCCATTCGCCAGGTGTCGGCGGAGATCAACGCGCAGGCGGCGGAGTAGCGTCGGCTCGGTTGCGGAGCAGACGGATCGCGCGGCGCGCGGCCTCGCGCGCATAGCCGCGTGTGATGAGCGCCGCATGAATGAGCGCCACCATCGGACCATGTCGTCGCAGCGGGATCAACACGTCGCCAATCGCAAGGCGGTCGCGCCAGATCGGGTTGATCATGGGATGGTCGGCGCTCGCGGTCGAATCCGCACTTGCGATGGTCGGATCTGCGCAAAGATGGCGAGTCAGATCGAGCGTGAGCTGGACGCCCGGCGAATATTTTGCGAAGCGCTCGTCGATGCCGAGCTTGAAGAAGAAGGCGCGGTTCTGGTGGCGCAGCACGATGCCGGCCGCCACCGGAATTGTCCCGGCGCGCAAGCTGACGATCTCGCATTGCGCGGTCTCGGCAAGCGCAGGGACGGCGCGGCGAATGAAGGCCGCATCGCCCGTGTCCTGAAGCAGCGCGGTGCCGCGCTTGCCCTTCCAGCCGCTGGCCTCGAGTTGCAGGAAAATTTCGAGCGCGGGCCTGATCTCCTCGACCTTGCGCGCGACGTCGAAGCTGATCGCGCCATGTTCAGCCAGGCGACGACGCTGCCGGCGCAGCTCCTTGAGCCTCTTGGCACCGAGCGCCGCGTGCAGCAGCCTGTCGCCATCCTGTGTTGCATCGAGACTGGCACGGACATGGGCGCCGAGCACGCGCGGCTTCAGGCCGGCCCGGCCAAGCGCTTCCTTGATCGCGCCCATCGCGGCGCCGTCAAGCACAACGTCGCGCAGAACCAGCGCATGCGCACCAGCTTCGCGTGCCCGCTGCAGCAGGCCTGTCGCGGCCTCGGCCGAGACGTCGCGGTCGATCAGCGGACTGCACAGCGTGCCATAGGGATGCGCGCTTACCAGGGCGGGCAGGGGGATCTTGCAGGCCCGCCAGAGCGAGACCACCGGCATCAAGCCGATCAGTCGCCTCGAGGCGCCGGCGCGTACGGACAGGGCCGAGGCACCGATACGGCCGCGCGCGGTCGCGCTGACGGCGAGCTCCCAAGCGGGCAAATAATAGCCGTTCGGCTCGGCCGCCCGCTGCGCCAGCGCGCGCCACTGGCCGGGCTCGATGGCTGTGAGCGGGACGAGCGCAGCCGTTGCATCCTCTGGCGATGCCGGATTGATCGCAGCCTGGTGCGCGATGTCGACCACGTCCGTCGTCCCCGTTCACGCTGGCTCAACCGGCGTTAGGTCGTTATGCTTAGCGCAAAGATTGGAAAATACCGTTGGGACGCCGCTTCATTTCGAGCGGTATTGTTAACGTCTCATTGAGCATCGGGCCGCCTGCTGGCGGATGCCCTCTCGCTGCGGAGGATCAAATGGTCGCCACGTCTTTCACGCCGATTGCCTCGCTCCTCGGCGGTGCGCTGATTGGCCTGTCCGCCGTGCTGCTGATGTGGACGACGGGGCGGATCGCCGGGATCAGCGGCATCGTGGCGCGATTGTTTCCGCCTTACGAGGACCGCGAATTGGCCGGGCGGCTCGCTTTCGTCGTGGGCCTTGTTGCCGCTCCAGTGCTGGTGCGGCTCGTCACCGGAAGCCTGCCGGCGCAGACGATCGCGGCGGGGACGCCGCTATTGGTGATTGCGGGGCTGCTCACCGGATTCGGCGCGGTGTGGGGCTCTGGCTGCACGTCCGGCCACGGTGTCTGCGGTCTGTCACGATTGTCAATGCGTTCGCTGGTCGCGACCATGACCTTCATGGCGACGGGCGTTGCCACCGTCTTCGTGATGCTACACTGGGGCTGAGTGCGATGGCCATCCTCGTCCAATTTGCAATCGGCTTGCTGTTCGGCCTTGGACTTGTCATGTCAGGCATGTCGAATCCGGCAAAGGTGCTGAACTTCCTCGACCTCGGCGGCATCCCGGCAGGGACATGGGACGCGAGCCTCGCCTTCGTGATGGCGGGCGCGGTCGCGGTGACCTTCGTCGGTTTCAGATATGTCCTGAAGCTCGCTCACCCATTTTTCGCGGATCGCTTCCACGTGCCGACGCGCAACGACATCGATCCGAAGATCATCGTTGGTCCCGCGATTTTCGGCATCGGCTGGGGATTGGCGGGCTTCTGTCCGGGACCGGCGCTGACCGCGCTCGGGTTTGGTTCGAGGCCGGCAGTGGTCTTCGTCGTCGCGATGTGCGCCGGCATGGTGCTTGCCCGCTTCATCGCACAGCTGCCGTCAGGGACGCGCGCCGCCTCGCCGGTTCATCCGCTCGAGACCTGACATCCAGACGGGACCGGACGAACTGTCTCATCCGGTCCCTTCAGTCGCTACAGTAGGCGTGTCGATTACCAGCGATCGTCGCCGACTCCGACGCCCACGCTGACACCGGGCGCGCGAATGCCGACGCCGGCCCGCGGGCTGTCATCCCAGTCGCGATAGGTGCGGCGCTCGTAATAGCGTTCACGCGGAATGCGGGCGTAGGAATCGCGCACGATCACGCGTGCGCCGCCATGGGTGCGGTAGCAATTGCCGGCGTCATCGCAGACGAGCCGGACCTCCTGAATGAGATCGGGGCTGGTGTATTCGCTGGTCGTGTAGATATCCGCAGCCTTCGCGCCGCTCCCCGCCGCCAGAGCGCCGACACCGGCCAGCAGTGCAATCGTGAACATCCTCATCCTGTCCTCCTCCGAAACTGCCCTCGGCGGTAACAAGAATGAGAGACCGCGATCGTTCCCGGTTGAATTTCAGGTTTTTCCCGGAACCGGATTGTCGTGCGGCGTGAAGTTTCGCTAGATCGGCTGGTAGGCTTCCGACCCGCAGATATCATCTGCTTCCGCGCGCCGCCGGTCGATGATCTTCCCGCCCGATATCGTGACGATGTAGGTCTGGGTGCCCAGTGCCGAGCCGGTGGCGGCGGTGAGGCTCGCGCGGACGCAGGCCGTCCAGCCCGATCCGCGGACCTCGTGATGGGGCAGGGCGACCTGAACTTCGCGCGGATAGGATGTGTTGAGAAAGACCACGTCAATCTGCTCGCGGACCACGCGCTTGACATCCGGCGGCGGCTCGGGCGGCGGCTGTTCGGCCTCCTTGATGCGCATGAACTCGGGCACTGGCGCGCGGCTGTCGGCAAAGCCGCACGCACCGAGCGCGAGCACGCAGGCAAGCAGCGCCATATGAGCAACAATCCGCAACATTCGTGAAGGTCCCCGCGGGCCAACAGATAGGCGCGAATTCGAACGGAACGAAGTCCTGCCCGATCAACATTTGCTGAAGGGCTGGGGTGCGCCGCGTTAGCTATGATTCGTCGCAGGCGCAGATGGGCGGCGGCCAGCGCCATTCGAACGAGGCGGACAACACGCCCAAGGCCGACGAAAGGCCCAAGCTGGGGTAGCGACCCCGGCGGTTCAGGCCTTTCGCCCTTCAACCAGGTGATCGCGCTCGATGCCGCTGGGATGGCCCGGCGAAGTCCGGATCACAAATTGATGCTTGCGTGCGTGTCGTGCGAACCGTCATTCACATCGTGCGCGCTATTGCACGAAGGCGAGGCCGACGCGCCTGTCGTTTCGCCACACCGCGCGGCAATGCCGCACGAAATTGTCGCATGAAATCGACAGGGTGAACGAATGCGGCAATAAAACAGGATTTTCAAGGTCGATCGCGGCACCGCGGTCCGAGATGTTGCGCACCGTGCAAGCCACGCCGCTGCCTTCATAGGTGACCGTACCACCCTTGAAAACCCGATGACGTTGCGTTGCACGTTTTTCGATCATCCGCGTTGGTCCATAGTGACGATTGTGAAAATAGCGCATAGAAATTGCGTTGATCTAAACTCAATACTGGCGCTACTTGCACGGCGCTTAAGATTTCGTTTACGACGTTGAGGCGGCGGGCTCCGCCGTGTTTATCCCGCAAGCCTTTCCTTTATGGCGTTACGCGCCCATGGAGATTTCGATGAAGACCAAGCTTTCCCTTTTGTTCGCCGCAGCGCTCTCTTTGACATCGATGCCCGCCCACGCCGTCAAGTGGGATCTCTCGACCATGACCTGCAAGCAGTTCCTCGAGAGCGGCGAGGACAACATCGCCGTCGTGCTGACCTGGATGGACGGCTGGTACAAGGGCGACGAGGACAACGCGATCATCGATACCGAGGTCTTCATCGAAAACGCCAAGAAGTTCGGAGCCTATTGCGGAAAGAATCCGACCGTCAGCGTCGTCACCGCGGCCGACGAAATTCTCGGCAAGTAAACCTTGAAGTAGTCCTTGAAGCGAGCGGGCCGAGGCGTGATTGCGACCACGCCTCGCCTCTCGCTTCGATATCATTGTCACCGAAAGCCGCGGTGCGCCTTGCGCGCACGCGGCTCTCCTCGATTCGGACGATGCTCAGCCCGGCAGCATCGCGAACGCGCTCGACACCATCGCGACCTGCTTGTTGTCGGCTGCGGAGAGCAGGGTGACGCGACCGAAGCTCATGGTGCGTCCCAGTCGCACCACGCGCGCATCCGCCAGCACGTCTGACGAGGCGACCGCGCGCATGAAATGCGTGGTCTGGTCCACCGTCGTCATCGGACGATAGCCTTTGTTGGCGGCGAGGTTCGCGATCACCATCGCGGTGTCGGCCAGCGCCATCAAAGCCTGGCCGCAGACAACGCCGCCGTTGCGGCATAGCTTCTCCGCGAACGGCATGCGGAGCAGCGCGCCAGGCTGCCAGTCCTGCGCATCGGCCGGCGGCGCGTCCTCGATGCGCTCGACGGAGAGGTTGAGATCCTGGACCCAGGGCGCAAAGACCTCGCTGAGGATGCGTCTGGCCTCGGCGATGCCGAACTCGGCTTCAGGCTGTGATGGCATTGCGGTCGTTCCCTCCTGTGTTGCCCGATGTTTCGTCCACTCTGCCCGCTCGGCGCGGTGACGTCACTGCTGCGGTCGGCTTGAAAATGCCTGACTTCGCCCGATATGATGCCATGCTTGGGAGCGGGTGGACGATGTTGCGTCGATGTGTCCTGGTTTTTTGCTTGGCCGCGCTTGGCCTGGCGCTGAACGGCTGCACCAAATGCGGTCCGATTTGGGACGACTGGCTCCATGAGCCGAAATCGTGCAGGTCGAATCGGCTCTAGCGGGCTGTAGCGGCGCCCGGCGCTGCGCAGAGGGGCAGGGTGTGGTATCCGCCTTCCATCCATGATCAAGGAGTGAGTGATGAAGCTTTTGCGTATGGCGGCGGTGCTGGCGCTGGTGGCTGGACCGGCCTTCGCGCAGGATGGGGCGGCGCCCCATATCAATTTGATGGCCGATGGCCCGCCCAAGACCGATGATGAGAAGGCCGCGGATGCTGCGCGTGAGAAGGCCTACAAGGAAACGCTGAAGAAGATTCCGGATGCCAAGGCGTCCAACGATCCCTGGGGCGGAATGCGCGCCGACCCGCCGAAGCAGCCCGCGCCGAAGACCTCGGCCGCCACCAGCGCGCCCAAGAAGCCCAAGGCCGGGACGGCCGCCAACTGACCGCGCTCCCGGGGGCGGTTGGCGCCTCCGGCGGGACTCGCCTTTGCCGGATGGCGATCCTACATCCTTCGCAGTGTTGCGTTGAGGAGGCAGGACATGGCGGATCGTCCGCGGGACCTCGCCGAGCGGATGGCGCGCCGGCGCAAACCGGCCGCTGCATCGAGCTCGCCGGCCGGCGACGGCTATCTGCGCGAGAGCTTCACCCTGCCGCGCGCCGCGGCAAGAGCAAGGGCGCAGGCCTTTTTCGCGCGCTATCCGAAAGCCGGTTACATGAGCGAGGTCGAAACCTGGCGCGAATTGCCCGGCGGCGACATCGAATTCACCATGCGGCGGTTGCCCAGCGCGGACTAGTCGTCCCGGTTTCGGGTCAACCCAGCCGGTTCATGCCGTCTTGCGCCCGATGGCCTTCAGTTCCCGATCGATGCGTAACTGCACCCGACGGATCGCCAGGAGGTCGATCTTCGTCTCGGTCTTACCTGTCTTGGTTTCGTCGCCGATCCGGAACTGCCATTGCCACACACCCGGGATCGCCGTCTTTGCAACCGTGAACTCTACGCCCCTGTGATTCATGGTCACCTCCACGATTCACCTATCCATGTGCGCAAACATGTTGGGCGTGAGAATAGTCCGCCGACAAGCGAAATTTGCCGTTAAGTGGAGGAAAATTCACGAAGATCCTGAAAGCGCGCGCAGCTCGAAGCATGCGAAATCAGATTGCGAAAGTCGAGGCCGACGATCTCGGCCTTACGACCAGGAACTCTGTTCATGGCAGGAGAACCACGGAATCGCGCGACATGCGCTCACGCGCGAAAAAAAACCCGCCAGGGGAGAGCCGGGCGGGTAGAAGGTTATTGGAGGCTGAGGTGCTGGGCTGCAACACCATAGCCAAATGACCCTAGCCCGCTCAGCTTACGACAGCCTGACAGAACGGATCGGCGACTGGGCATGGAGGCTCGCTGTTGGTCCACCGGGCCAACCGACGCTGGAGCAGTCGCGTCCCAATTCAGACATCTCCGCGCATAACTTCAGACACAAGCGTTGGCGACACTTACCGCGCACGGCGAAGCCATGGGGGATACGTGGCGCGCCGATAGCGGGGTGGCATCATGGACAAGGTTGAGCGGTCATTCGCCGCCGCGACGGCGGCTGGCTTCGTGGTGTTGGTGATCGGCATCGTGCTGCTGGCGGTGATGTAGGCCAGCCCGAGCGGCACGCGCCGCCATAGCTGCGAAAACAACCCCATGCACAGTAGGCAGCGGCTCGTTTCGCGTGGCCTTATCCTTAGTGCACCTTGATCTCGTCCAGGGGCAGATGCAGATCGGCGGCGCGCTCCTCGCGGTCCTTCTTGCGGAACTCGCTTTCCCTGCGCTCGAACTTCAGCATCTCCTCGAGCGCGGCCGCGCGCAGCTGATTGCGCCTGCTCGCATCATGGTGCGCATCTTCCGTCATGACCCGATCCCCGACTGTCGCGGCGCCGTTCTCAAGGAAACGCCCGCGGCCACAGAAAAGTTCTGTGCCGAAGCATTGCGAAATTATGACGGCAGAACGGCTCTTCCGTCTTTGATACACATCATGTGTCAGAAGAGCGCCGAAAGCTCATTTCGGGAAATAGGACGCCTCATGTTCCCCTGCCGGAACACCGCAGTTTAACGGACTTCACATCCTCCACGATCTCGGTAGAAATACGTGGGCCGGGGCTGGAATTTGATCCCGAACAATTATTGCAACCGGCAAGGGGCCATCGCGAGGTGGCCCCTTTCGATTCCGGCATTCGCAAAGGCGGATGAGGGCAGTCCCAAACTTGTGCCGGCCTAATACGGCCAGCCCCTCCAAATCTGAAAAGAACATATTGCGAACCTAGAACAAATAGTGTACATTGCTTTTATCGACGATCCGCCGCGCCAATCGTTTGTCCCGCACCCGAATCCTCGCCATAAGGAGCACGACCCAATGTCCACCACTGCCCTGCGTATCGTCGAAGGATCTTCCATGGACAAGAGTAAAGCTCTGGCTGCCGCGCTCTCCCAGATCGAGCGTCAGTTCGGCAAGGGCTCGGTGATGAAGCTCGGCAAGAACGACCGTTCGATGGACATCGAGGCAGTGTCGTCAGGCTCGCTCGGGCTCGATATCGCGCTCGGCATCGGCGGCCTGCCCAAGGGGCGCATCGTCGAGATCTACGGGCCGGAATCCTCAGGAAAAACCACGCTGGCGCTGCACACGGTGGCGGAAGCCCAGAAGAAGGGCGGTATCTGCGCCTTCATCGACGCCGAGCACGCGCTCGACCCGGTCTATGCCCGCAAGCTCGGGGTCAACATCGACGAGCTCTTGATCTCCCAGCCCGACACCGGCGAGCAGGCGCTGGAAATCTGCGACACGTTGGTGCGCTCGGGCGCGGTGGACGTGCTGGTGGTCGATTCGGTCGCGGCCCTGGTGCCGAAGGCCGAGCTCGAAGGCGAGATGGGTGATGCGCTGCCGGGTCTTCAAGCGCGGTTGATGAGCCAGGCGCTGCGCAAGCTGACGGCCTCGATCAACAAGTCCAACACCATGGTGATCTTCATCAACCAGATCCGCATGAAGATCGGTGTGATGTACGGCTCGCCCGAAACCACGACCGGCGGCAACGCGCTGAAGTTCTACGCTTCCGTCCGCCTCGACATCCGCCGCATCGGCGCGATCAAGGAGCGCGACGAAGTGGTCGGCAACACGACGCGTGTGAAGGTGGTGAAGAACAAGCTGGCGCCGCCCTTCAAGCAGGTCGAGTTCGACATCATGTACGGCGAGGGCGTCTCCAAGATGGGCGAGATCCTCGATCTGGGCGTCAAGGCCGGCATCGTCGAAAAGTCCGGCGCCTGGTTCTCCTATGACAGCCAGCGCCTCGGCCAGGGCCGCGAGAACTCGAAAGCGTTCCTGAAGTCCAACCCGGACATCACCGCCAAGATCGAGACCGCAATCCGCCAGAACTCCGGCTTGATCTCGGAGCAGATTTTGGCCGGCACGCCCGAGAGCGACGCCGACGGCGAGGAGCCGGCGGACGAGTAAGCCTTAAAGCGAGAAGTTTCCGCGAGGAGCGGGCGCTGAGGACGTTGAGTTGCCGACGTCGTCAGTGCCCGTTTCTTTTTGCGCTGGAGTGACCAGGGGGCGTGATGAGGCGCGTTAGTGGCGCCCTAGTTGCGCGTTCAGGGCCGTAGGGTGGGTTAGCCGCGCGGCTTGCGCGAAGCGCAAACCGCTCGGCGTAACCCACCATTGTTCGTCTGTGCGGAAGCAGAGTTGGTGGGTTACGCCGACGACTGCGCTTTGCGCAGCCGCCTGCTAACCCACCCTACGAAGCTTACTCCGCAGCTTGCGCGTAATCGCTCACCGGCCGGCAGGAGCACACCAGCCGTAGGGTGGGCAAAGGCGCACTTGCGCCGTGCCCACCATCTTTCAACGTGGCGGGTGGTGGTGGGCACGCTTTCGCTTTGCCCACCCTACGAAGCTTACTCCGCAGCTTGCGCGTAATCGCTCACCGGCGGGCAGGAGCACACCAGATTGCGGTCGCCATAGACGTTGTCGACGCGGCCCACCGGGCACCAATATTTGTCGGTGCGCGAGACGCCGTCGGGAAAGCAGCCTTCGCTGCGGGTGTAGGCACGAGCCCACGCATCGTCGGCGATGTCGTGCACCGTGTGCGGAGCGTGACGCAAGGGCGAGGCCTCGATCTTGAAGCGGCCGGCCTCGACCTCGGCGATTTCCTTGCGGATCGCGATCATGGCATCGCAAAAACGATCCAGCTCGGCCTTGGATTCCGACTCGGTCGGCTCGATCATCAGCGTGCCCGGCACCGGGAAGCTCATGGTCGGCGCATGGAAGCCGTAATCGATCAGGCGTTTTGCGATGTCGTCGACAGTGACGCCTGATGTCGCCTTCAGCTGGCGGGGATCGACGATGCACTCATGCGCGACGCGGCCCCTGGCGTTCTTGTAGAGCACCGGGAAATGCGCATCGAGGCGCGCGGCGATGTAATTGGCATTGAGGATCGCGATCTCGGTGGCGCGCGTCAATCCTTCGCCGCCCATCATCAGGATGTAGATGTAGGAGATGGTCAGGATCGAGGCCGAACCGAACGGCGCGGCCGACACCGGGCCGACCGCGGCATCCGCCTTAATTGCTGGGTGACCCGGCAGGAACGGCGCGAGATGCGCCCTCACGCCGATCGGGCCCATGCCGGGGCCGCCGCCGCCATGCGGGATGCAGAAGGTCTTGTGCAAATTGAGATGGCTGACATCGGCGCCGTAATCGCCGGGCCGCGACAGGCCGACCTGCGCGTTGAGGTTGGCGCCGTCGAGATACACCTGGCCGCCATGGCCATGGACGATGTCGCAGATCTCGCGGATATGCTCCTCGAACACGCCGTGGGTCGAGGGATAGGTGATCATCACAGCGGCGAGATCGTTTGAGTGTTTCTCCGCCTTGGCACGGAGATCATTGACGTCGACGTCGCCGTTCTTCTCGCAGGCGACCACAACCACGTCCATGCCGACCATCGCGGCCGAGGCCGGGTTGGTGCCGTGGGCGGAGGAGGGGATCAGGCAGATCTTGCGGTGGCTTTCTCCGCGCGCGGCGTGATAGCCGCGGATCGCCAGCAGGCCGGCATATTCGCCCTGCGCGCCCGAGTTCGGTTGCAGCGAGATCGCGTCATAGCCGGTGATGTCGCAGAGCCATTTCTCCAGCCGTGCGAACAGCGCGTGATAGCCGGCCGCCTGCTCGCGCGGGGCGAACGGGTGCAGCGAGCCGAACTCCGGCCAGGTCAGCGGCATCATCTCAGTGGTCGCGTTCAGCTTCATGGTGCAGGATCCCAGCGGGATCATGGCGCGGTCGAGCGCGAGGTCGCGATCCGAGAGCTTGCGCATGTAGCGCAGCATCTCGGTTTCCGAGCGATGCGCGTGGAACACCGGATGTGTGAGGAACGCAGTGGCGCGCTTCAGCGCTTCCGGCAGCGCCTCGCGCGTGGTGGCGTCGATCTCGGCATAGGACAGCGTGCCGCCGAAAGCGCGCCAGACGGCTTCGACTGTTGCTGATGTCGTGGTCTCGTCGAGTGCGATGCGCAGGGCAACGTCGCCGATGCCGAGATTGATCTTCTCGGCGGCCGCTCGCGCGATGATCTCGGCGCGCTTGGCGCCGGCATCGACGCTCAACGTGTCGAAGAAAGCTTCGCTCTCAGGCGCAAAGCCGAGCTTGCGCAAGCCGGCCGCGAGCACGGCGGCACGGCGATGCACATTGCGCGCGATCTGCGCAAGACCCTCGGGGCCGTGATAGACCGCGTACATCGCGGCGATCACGGCCAGCAGCACTTGCGCGGTGCAGATGTTGGAGGTCGCCTTCTCCCGGCGGATGTGCTGCTCGCGGGTCTGCAGCGCGAGGCGATAGGCGGGGGCGCCGCGGGAATCGACGGAGAGGCCGACGATGCGGCCGGGCAGCGAGCGCTTCAGCGCATCGCGCACCGCCATATAGGCCGCGTGCGGCCCGCCATAGCCCATCGGCACGCCAAAGCGCTGCGCCGAGCCGATCGCGATGTCGGCCCCTAATTCGCCGGGCGAAGCAATCAGCGTCAGCGCCAGCAGATCGGCGGCGACGATTGCGAGCGCGCCCTTGGCCTTCAGCGCTGCGATCGCCGGCCTGAGGTCGCGCAAGGCGCCCGAGGTTCCCGGATATTGCAGCAGCGCACCGAGCACGTCCGCCTTGTCGAGATCGTTGAGGGGATCGCCGACGACCAGATTCCAGCCCAGAGGCTCGGCGCGCGTGCGCATCACCGCGAGCGTCTGCGGATGCACGTCCTTGTCGACGAAGAAAGCTTTCGCCTCGACCTTCGAGTGCCGCTCCGCGAGCGCCATGGCTTCGGCGGCGGCGGTGGCCTCATCGAGCAGCGAGGCGTTGGCGACGTCGAGGCCAGTCAGATCGCAGATCATGGTCTGGAAGTTGAACAGCGCCTCCAGCCGGCCCTGGCTGATCTCGGGCTGATAGGGCGTGTAGGCCGTGTACCAGGCCGGGTTCTCCAGGATGTTGCGCTGGATCACCGCGGGCAAAATCGTGCCGGAATAGCCTTGGCCGATCAGCGAGGTGAAGACCTGGTTCTGACGGGCGAGCTCGGCCATATGCGCGATCGCCTCGGTCTCGCTGAGCGGCTTGCCGAGATCGAGCGGGGCGGCCTGCCGGATCGAGGCCGGCAGCGTTTCCGACATCAACGCGTCGACGCTTTTCGCGCCGACCGTCTCGAGCATTGCGGTGACATCGCGCGCGGAGGGGCCGATGTGGCGGCGGACGAAACTGGCGGTGTCGCCATTGGATTTGCGGTGCGCGGTCATCATGGGTCCTCGCTTTAGATTTTGCTGTCGCTGTCATGCCCCGCGAAAGCGGGGCATCCAGTACACGCAGCCGCTTCGGCTGGGGCCGATAGGCCGCGGCGTACTGGATCGCCCGCCTGCGCGGGCGATGACACGGAATATGAGGTCAGAGTTCGCTTCATCTCACGCCGTGTGTGCCTTGTAGGCGGCTTCGTCCATCAGGCCGCCGAGTTCGCTCTTGTCGGCCATCTTCATCTTGAAGAACCACGCCTTGGTCTGCGCGTCCGAATTCACCAGTGCGGGTTCGGCGGCGAGCGCGTCGTTGGTCTCGACCACCTCGCCCGAGATCGGCGCGTAGACGTCGGAGGCGGCCTTGACCGATTCCACGACGGCGGCAGCTTCCGCCTTCTTCAGGGTGCGGCCGACCTTCGGCAGTTCGACGAACACGACGTCGCCGAGCTGCGACTGCGCGTAATCGGTGATGCCGACGGTGGCGACATCGCCGTCGATCGCGAGCCATTCATGGTCGGAGGTGTACAGCGTCGTGGTCATGATCGATCCTCAGCGTTTGTAGGTGTTTTTCACGAAGGGCATGGCGGCGACGGTGACGGGCAGACGCTGCCCGCGCACCTCGGCGAAGAGCTTTGTCTCGAGCGCGCTCAGGTTCGTGGGCACGTAGCCCATCGCAACAGGCGCGTTCAGGCTCGGGCCGAAGCCGCCCGAAGTGACCTGTCCAATCGGCTCACCGCCCTCGCTACCGGCAAACAGCAGCGCGCCCTCGCGCACGGGCGCGCGGCCCTCGGGCCGCAGGCCGACGCGGCGGCGGGATGCGCCGTGATCAAAATGCGCGAGGATCTTTTCGGCGCCGGGAAAACCGCCGGCGCGCGCGCCGCCGCTGCGGCGGCTCTTCTGCACCGACCATTCCAGCGCGGCTTCGACCGGCGTCGTCGCGGTGTCGATGTCGTGGCCGTAGAGGCAGAGCCCGGCTTCCAGCCGCAGGCTGTCGCGGGCGCCAAGTCCGATCGGCATCACGTCAGGATTTTCCAGCAGCATCTTCGCCAGACGTTCGGCATCCGCCGCAGGCACTGAAATCTCGAACCCGTCCTCGCCGGTGTAGCCGGAGCGTGAGACGAAACACGCGAGGCCGGCAACAATATGCGGGCCGGCATCCATGAACTTCATGGCCGGCGCCGCTGCACATGATTTCGTCAGCGCCGACTCCGCCTTCGGGCCCTGCAACGCAATCAGCGCGCGATCGGCCAGCGAATCGATGACACAGGTGTCGGAGAGATGCGCGCGCAGATGCGCCTCGTCCTCGGCCTTGCAGGCGGCGTTGACCACCAGGAACAAATGGTCGCCGAAATTGGCGACCATGAGATCATCGAGAATGCCGCCGTCCGCATTGGTGAACTGGGCGTAGCGCTGGCGGCCAGGTGCGATCGCCACGATGTCCTGCGGCACCAGCCGCTCCAGCGCGCGGGCGGCATCCTCGACCTTGCCCGACCTTGGCCGGAGGGCGATCTGGCCCATATGGGAGACGTCGAACAGGCCGGCGGAAGTGCGGGTATGGAGGTGCTCTTTCAGCACCCCCGCGGGGTACTGCACGGGCATGTCATAGCCCGCAAACGGCACCATCTTGCCGCCAAGGGACAGGTGCAGGTCGTAAAGAGGGGTACGTTTCAGGGAGTCTTTGTCGTCACGCACGGACATCACGGGGGCCCTCGGCGGTTCCCCGGGGACGATTCCCCGAGACAAACCCATCGAAGCCCCATCTGTCGCTGTGCCTGAGAGTATTATCCCGTCGGCGGACGCTATCCGGGTCTTAAGCCCGCCAGCGCCTCTTTCCAGATGTCGTCAAAGCCACGCGGTCCTTTTGCCTGAGAGTTTCCGGGGCGGTTGCTCCTTCGGCGCCGGCACCCAATGCCGGTCTCTCCCGACGTGGCCGTACGATATAGATGGGTAAAGACCACAGGCCAGCCAAGCCTGTCAACGCAGGACTATCGGCTTTCAACGGGATTGCAGGGGATGACGCGAATGCGGCAACCCTCTGATCTCTCTGCACAGTTTCTGGACAGCGAAGCTGGCCTTGTCTAAAAGCGCTTTGGCCCGCAGATATCAGCCCAAATCGCCAGGTTTGCATGGCAAATTGGCGGGTCCTAAAGCGCGCTGAGAGTCATCGCGCTTTGGCTCTTTGTTTGAGCATGATCTCCGGAAAACCGCTTCACACTTTTCCGGATCATGCTCTAGCACACCCGATTGGATGAACATGAGCGGCGTCAACGAGATCAGGTCGACCTTTCTGAACTTCTTTGCCGAGAACGGCCACGAGATCGTGTCGTCCTCGCCATTGGTGCCGCGCAACGATCCGACGTTGATGTTCACCAATGCCGGCATGGTGCAGTTCAAGAACGTCTTCACCGGCGTCGAGAAGCGGCCCTACCAGCGCGCCACCACGTCGCAGAAATGCGTGCGTGCCGGCGGCAAGCACAACGACCTCGACAATGTCGGCTATACCGCGCGCCATCTCACCTTCTTCGAGATGCTCGGCAACTTCTCGTTCGGCGACTATTTCAAGGAGCGCGCGATCGAGCTGGCCTGGAAGCTCATCACTGAGGATTTCGGGCTGAAGAAGGACAATTTGCTCGTCACCGTCTATCACACCGACGACGAGGCGCACGGGCTGTGGAAGAAGATCGCCGGCTTCTCCGACGACCGCATCATCCGCATCCCGACCTCCGACAATTTCTGGGCGATGGGCGACACCGGCCCGTGCGGCCCGTGCTCGGAAATCTTCATCGACCGCGGTGACCATATCTGGGGCGGCCCTCCCGGCTCGCCGGAAGAGGATGGCGACCGCTTCCTCGAATTCTGGAACCTGGTGTTCATGCAATATGAGCAGGTGACGAAGGAGGAGCGCGTGAATCTGCCGCGCCCCTCGATCGACACCGGCATGGGCCTGGAGCGCATGGCCTGCATCCTGCAGGGCGTCGACAGCGTGTTCGAGACCGATTTGTTCCGCCATCTGATCGACGCGGCGTCGTCGGCGCTGGGCAGCGGGCCGACCGAGCAGAACGCAGCCTCGTTCCGCGTCATCGCCGACCATTTGCGCTCCTCGGCCTTCCTGGTCGCGGATGGCGTGCTGCCTTCCAACGAAGGCCGCGGCTATGTGCTGCGCCGGATCATGCGCCGCGCCATGCGCCATGCGCAGCTGCTCGGGGCGAAAGAGCCGCTGATGCATCGTCTGGTCTGGGCGCTGGTCCGTGAGATGGGCCAGGCCTATCCCGATCTGATGCGCGCGGAGAATTTGATCGAGGAAACGCTGCGGCTGGAAGAGACGCGCTTCCGCAAGACTCTTTCGCGCGGCTTGGCGATTCTCGACGAGAAGAGCGCGTCCCTGAAGAAGGGCGACATGTTCGACGGCGACGTCGCCTTCACGCTGTACGATACCTATGGTTTTCCGCTGGACCTGACGCAGGACGCGCTGAAGTCGCGCGGCATCGGCGTCGACCAGGCCGCGTTCACCGACGCCATGGAGCGGCAGAAGGCCAAGGCGCGCGAGTCCTGGAAGGGCTCGGGCGAGGCGGCGAGCGAGGCAATCTGGTTCCCGCTGCGCGAGAAGCTCGGGGCGACCGAATTTTTGGGCTACGAGACCGAGAGCGCTGAGGGCGTCGTCTCGGCGCTGGTGAAGGACGGCGCCGAAGTTGGCAGCCTCAAGGCTGGCGAGACGGGCGCGATCGTGTTGAACCAGACGCCGTTCTACGCAGAATCGGGCGGCCAGGTCGGCGACACCGGCGTGCTGACGGGCGAGGGCGGCATCAAATTCCGCGTCACCGACACGCAGAAGAAGCTCGGCGATTTCTTCGTGCATGTCGGCACGGTGGAGGGCGGCGAGCTGAAGGTCGGCACGGCGCTGCAGCTCGAGGTGGATCATGCGAGGCGCTCGTCGATCCGCGCGCATCACTCGGCGACGCATCTCATTCACGAGGCGCTGCGCCAGGTGCTCGGCGATCACATCGCCCAGCGCGGCTCGATGGTCGCGCCTGATCGTTTGCGCTTCGACTTCGTGCATCCGAAGCCGATCACGCCGGAAGAACTTGCCCGCGTCGAGGACATCGCCAATGACGTGGTGCTTGAGAACGACGAGGTCACGACGCGCGTGATGGGCGTGGATGAAGCCCGCGAGGCCGGCGCGCGTGCACTGTTCGGCGAGAAGTATGGCGACGAGGTGCGTGTCGTCTCGATGGGCAAGACCGCGCGCGAGCGCGGCGCCAATGCGCTCGGCTGGTCGGTCGAACTCTGCGGCGGCACCCATGTGCGGCGCACCGGCGATATCGGCCTGATCACGCTGACCGGCGAGAGCGCGGTCGCCTCCGGTGTGCGCCGCATCGAGGCGCTCACTGGAAACTACGCCCGCAAGCACGCCAACGACACCATGGCGCTGGCGAAGACCGCGGCGAATGAGCTGCGTACCTCGCTCGACGACGTTCCGGCGCGCATTACCGCGCTGATGGAAGAGCGCAAGAAGCTCGAGCGCGAGCTCTCCGATGCCCGCAAGAAGCTGGCGATGGGTGGCGGCGCGGCGGCCGGTGGCGGTGCAGCGTCCGGCGTGCGCGAGGTCGGCGGCGTCAAGCTGATGGCGCGCGCGGTCGAGGGCATCGAGATGAAGGATCTCAAGAGCCTCGCCGACGAGGCCAAGAAGCAGATCGGCTCCGGCGTGGTCGCCATCGTCGGCGTCACCGAGGACGGCAAGGCGGGCGTCGTGGTCGGCGTCACCGCCGAACTCACCGCGCGCTTCAACGCGGTGAACCTCGTGCGCGTCGCCTCCGAGGCGCTCGGCGGCAAGGGCGGCGGCGGCCGTCCCGACATGGCGCAGGCCGGTGGCCCCGACGGCGCCAAGGCGACCGAGGCGCTCGCTGCGATCGAAAAAGCGATGGGGGCTGCGTGAAGCCATGCGCCTCGTTCCGCGAGGACGTGGGCTTCGCGATCCCAACCTAAGGGATCGCCTCTACGAATTGCTGGAGCACGATCCCTTGGCCTACTCGGTCGGATCGCGCTTCATCCAGCTGGTCATCAGTGTCATCGTGCTCGACGTGGTCGCGATGATCCTCGCCTCGGTGCCGGAGCTGGACGCGCAGTACGGCACGCTCTTTTCGGCGATCAAGATCGTCTCCATTGTCGTGTTCGCGCTGGAATACGCGGCGCGGCTGTGGACGGTGGCGGGCCACACGCCGCGCAAGGGCTCGGCGCTGTCGGACCGGCTCGGCTACGCCTTCTCGGCGCTCGGCATCATCGACCTCATGGCGTTCCTGCCCGCTGCAATCGTGCTGGTGATGGGGCGCCACGCGACGCTCGCCGCACTTGGCGTGCTGCCGTTCTTCAAGCTGATACGGTATTCGCCGGCGATGCGCTCGCTGCTCGCGGCCGTGCATGCCGAGCGGCGCGCGCTGATCGGCTGCGTCGTCATCCTGATCGGCGTGGTGCTGACCTTCGCCTCGCTGCTTTATGCCATCGAGCGCGACGTGCAGCCGACCAAGCTCGGCACCATTCCTGAGGCGATGTGGTGGGCGATCGTGACGCTCGGCACCGTCGGCTATGGCGACGTCGTGCCGGTGACGGCGCTCGGAAAATTTGTCTCGGTGTTCGCGATCATCTCGGGCTTCGCCATGATCGCGCTGCCGGTCGCGATCATCTCGACCGCCTTTGCCGAAGAGGTGAAGCGGCGCGACTTCGTCGTCACCTGGGGCATGCTGGCGCGGGTGCCGCTGTTCTCGCATTTGTCAGCCGCCGAGATCGCCGACATCATGCGGCTCTTGCGCGCCCGCACCGTCGAGCAGGGCGAGATATTGGTGCGACGGGGGGATCCCGCCTCGTCGATGTATTTCATCACCGCGGGCGAGGTCGAGATCACGCTGCCGAACCAGCAGGTGCGGCTCGCGGACGGTACCTTCTTCGGCGAGATCGCACTGCTGCATAAAACAAAACGCAGCGGCACGGTGACCGCGACGCGCAAGACGCGGCTGCTGGTGCTGGACGCGCAGCATTTTCACGCCCTGATCGAGCGCATGCCGACGCTCGCCGCCCATGTCCACAACACCGCGAAAGCGCGGCTGGAGGAGACCGGCGATCTCGCGGCGACGGAGCTGGCGCAGGCCGAGCGAGAGCGCACCGACCGCTGAGCGGTCAGCCCCTCCTCAGGAAGATGTAGTCGGCCGAGTAGGGCGCGCTTCTGAACTCGCCGGCCTTGTCGCAGGACCCGTCGAGCTTGCCGCCATGGGTGTTGATGCGCTGGACTGTCGTCACCCGCGTCAGCACGCCGCTGCCGCGGCGGGAGGCGACCTCCAGCTTCAGCCACGGGATATCAGCCGCCGTGGCACCGGATGCATTGCCGATGGCCTTGCCGACCACGGCGCTGCCGTCGGCGAGCTCCCAGTTCGGGCCGGCATAGTGGCGGCCGATGGTCTTGCCTTCGGAGAGCAGTGTCGCGATGGGCTCGCGGAAGGTCCAGGCGAGCTTGCCGTCGGTGCCCGCCTTGCACTCATAGACCTGCGCGCCCTCGGCATGGACGCTGAGCACGGCGGTTTCACCCGGGGCGGCAATGGCGTCGGGCAGGGGATCAGCAGCGAATGCGGACGTGCTTGTCAGCGCGGCGAGTGCGAAGGCAAGGCTCTTGAATGTCGGCATGCTGCGTCCTCGGAAAAGGTCTCGTCATTGCGAGGAGCTCGCGACAAAATTGCGAAGCAATTTTGCGCTGAAGCGACGAAGCAATCCAGCCTGTCCCCGCGGAGGGATTCTGGATTGCTTCGCTATGCTCGCAATGACGGCGTGGTTGGCAGCTTACGCCGCGAGCGCCTTCACCAGATTGTCAGCGACCTTGTCGAGGAAGCCGGTGGTCGAGAGCCAGCGCTGGTCGGCGCCGACCAGCAGCGCGAGGTCCTTGGTCATGTAGCCTTCCTCGACGGTGTCGACGCAGACCTTCTCCAGCGTCGAGGCGAACTTCGCCAGTTCGGGGTTGTTGTCGAGCTTGGCGCGATGGGCGAGGCCTCTCGTCCAGGCGAAGATCGAGGCGATCGAGTTGGTCGAGGTCTCCTTGCCCTTCTGGTGCTCGCGGTAGTGGCGGGTCACGGTGCCGTGGGCGGCTTCGGCCTCGACGGTCTTGCCGTCCGGGGTGAGCAGCACCGAGGTCATCAGGCCGAGCGAGCCGTAGCCCTGCGCGACCGTGTCGGACTGCACGTCGCCGTCGTAGTTCTTGCAGGCCCAGACATAGCCGCCGGACCATTTCAGCGCCGAGGCCACCATGTCGTCGATCAGGCGGTGCTCGTAGGTCAGGCCCTTGGCGTCGAACTCCTTCTTGAACTCCTTGTCGAAGATCTCCTGGAAGATGTCCTTGAAGCGGCCGTCATAGACCTTGAGGATGGTGTTCTTGGTCGACAGGTACACCGGATAGCCGCGCAAGAGGCCATAGTTGAACGAGGCGCGGGCGAAGTCGATGATGCTGTCGTCGAGGTTGTACATCTCCATGGCGACGCCGGCGCCCGGAGCCTTGAACACCTCCTTCTCGATCACGGTGCCGTCCTCGCCGACGAACTTCAGCGAGAGCGTGCCCTTGCCGGGGAATTTGATGTCGGTGGCGCGGTACTGGTCGCCATAGGCGTGGCGGCCGATGATGATCGGCTTGGTCCAGCCCGGAACCAGGCGCGGCACGTTCTTGCAGATGATCGGCTCGCGGAAGATCACGCCGCCGAGGATGTTGCGGATGGTGCCGTTCGGCGACTTCCACATCTGCTTGAGGCCGAACTCCTTCACCCGAGCCTCGTCAGGGGTGATGGTGGCGCACTTGACGCCGACGCCGACCTTCTTGATCGCCTCGGCGGCGTCGATGGTGACCTGATCGTTGGTCTTGTCGCGGTACTCCATGCCCAGGTCGAAATAGAGCAGCTCGACATCCAGGAACGGGTTGATCAGCTTGTCCTTGATGTACTGCCAGATGATCCGGGTCATCTCGTCGCCATCGAGCTCGACGACGGGATTGGATACCTTGATTTTTGCCATGATCGGGGAAGCCCTCTTGGGAACGGCGCCATTGGCGCCAACGTGAATATCCGCCGCCTCTTAGCACTGGATCGCGGCCGGCGAAAGCCAAGCGATTATGCACTTTTAGCCCATCCAGCTTCCACAGACGGGGAGCGGGGCCCCGGGGCGGGGGTGAGGTTTCAGGCGAGATTCAAAAGTCGAATCCAAGCCGTTATTTCCCTTGAGAATTTTCTCAGGACAGGCAAACGACAGGCGGGCAGAGCCCGGGCCGGCCGGTAGCCGCCTTGAATCATTTCTTAAGTGGGCCTTGCCAAGGCCTTGAGAGACAGTGTGAAAGCGAAGCCAGATGTCGGGGACTGACAAGAGCAAGACGGGCCTTTCCCTCGACGGTCCCATCGTCATCCTGGTCGAGCCGCAGCTCGGTGAAAACATCGGCATGGCCGCGCGCGCCATGGGCAATTTCGCGCTTGGTGCCTTGCGCATCGTCAACCCGCGTGACGGCTGGCCCAACATCGCCGCGCAGCGGGCAGCTGCCGGCGCCGACCACATCCTGGAAAAGGTCGAACTGTTCGACACCGTCGAGCAGGCGGTTGCGGACCTCGACCTCTTGTTCGCCACCACCGCGCGCCCCCACGACCAGGCCAAGCCCGTGGTCGGGCCGGAGGCGGCAGCCAGCGAGATCGCCGGGCACCTCGCGAGGGGCGGCAGGTGCGGTATCCTGTTCGGCCGCGAGCGCTGGGGGCTGACCAACGAGGAGGTCGGACTCTCCAACCGCATCATCACCTTCCCGGTCAATCCGGGCTTTGCCTCGCTCAACCTCGCCCAGGCGGTGCTGCTGGTCGGCTACGAATGGTTCAAGCTGATGACGGCGGGCGAGCTGCCTCACGCCATGCCCGAGCGGTCTGAGCGCGCCTCGCAGCACCAGATCAACGCCTTCTTCGAGAACCTGGTCCGCGAGCTCGACAAGGTCGAATTCCTGCGGCCGGCCGAGAAGCGCGACACCATGCTGGTGAACCTGCGCAACATCTTCACCCGCATGGAGCCGACCAAGCAGGACATGCACACGCTCCACGGGGTGGTGATGGCGATCGCGGAAGGGCGCAAGGGCCCGGCCAAGGGCGGCGTGCTCGACGGCGAGCAGGCCACGCGCCTGCGCGCGCTATTGGCGGAGCACGGGCAGGCTGGCGGGGCGCCCGACAGCGGCTCCACGGTGCGCGGCCTTGCCCGCCTGCTCCGGCGCAACCCGACGGATGCCGAACGTTTGCTGTGGCAGGCGCTCACGCGCGACCGTCGCTTTGCAGGCCAGTTCAAGCGCCAGACTCCGGTCGGGCGGCATATTCCGGACTTCGTCTCGTTTCCGCACCGGATCGCGATCGAGCTGGTCAATCCGGGCGAGGGCGAGACAATTGCCGCTGATCGCGCGTCGCGGCGGGCGTGGCTGGAGGCGCGGGATTATCGCGTGCTGGAGATCCGGGCCGCAGATGTGGAGCGAGATCTGGAGACGGAGCTGGTGCGGCTGCAGGGGATGATCGAGGAAGCGACCTAGCCTCGACCAACGAACCCACAAGACTGCCGCAACCGAGGGCTGTGCAGACACGTATTCGGTTGCTATGACAGTTCCCGGGAATGAAGTTGGGGACTGCATGTTTGGAATGACAGGTCGCGCACTCGTCGGTGCGGCAGCGGGTGTGGGTGCGTTGGCGCTAACGACCTTGCTGGAAATCTCAAGTGCCCGCGCGGAAATGCCTTTGACCGCCAAGTGCAACGCGGTTGGAAATTTCAGTGTTGATGACCGGATCGCGGGCTGCACCGCCATGATTCAAGCGGCGACGGACATGCAGCAGGGGGTGGTCATGGCGCACTTCCGACGCGCCATGTTCTACCGCCAGAAAGGTGAGATCGACCTTGCGATCGCTGACTACGACCAGATCATCGAGCACTATCCAGACAATCTGAACGCTCGACTGGATAGGGCTTCTGCGCATATCCAAAAGCACGAGTTCGAGGCCGCATTGCCTGACTATAGCAAGGTGATCGAACTCGATCCCAAGAATACCTATGCATATCTCGGACGAGCTTACGTCTACACGGCGAAACGCGACTACGTTCGCGCGATCTCCGATTATGATCAGGCCCTTCTGATCCACCCGGACAATCTTAAAGCACACGTCGACCGCGGCCTTGCTTACATCCGTGACGGGGATCCGGATCGGGGTATGGCCGACTGTGATCGGGCGGTCGAGATCAGCGCGCAAAACGGCGATGGCCAATTGTGCCGTAGCCGGGCTTACCTCGCGAAGGGCAACAGAGAGCTGGCCTTGGCTGAACTCGACCGAACTAGTCAGATTAGTCGAAAAGATGGGAGCTTCTACAACTTCCGTGCCCAGTCGTTCCTCCAATTGGGCGATTTCAACCGAGCTATGGCCGACTTCGATAGAGTCATCGAGCTAAATCCACGAAGCCGATACGCATACATCTGCCGCGGTCTCGCCCGTTCTGGAAATGGCGACTATGATCGTGCCATCGCGGATTACACCCAGGCATTGCAGTTGGCGCATCAGAGTCCCAAGACCCTTGGTGACGCAAAGGCCCAGAGCCAAGGCCAAGATGACAGCGCCGGTCCCCTGTCGATCGACAGTGAACCACTTGCAATTGCGTCTGAGGATAGTCCTGCGCTTCGGGCACGGGGAGCAGCGTATTACGCCAAGGGGGATTTCGACCATGCTCTCGCGGACTATAATGAGGCGATCCGTTTTAATCCTAAGGACGTTGGTGCGCTCGCGCTCCGCGCCAATGTATACAGGGCCAAAGGTGATTTCGATCGCGCCATCGCGGATTATGATCAAATCTTGCTAACCAACACCAGGGATTCGCGCGCCTACTTTCATCGTGCGAGGGTCTATTGGCAGATGGCATCGTTCGCAAAATCGTTGACCGATCTCGATCAGTCAATCCAGCTCAATCCAAAGGATGCCTATCCGGTCTTGTGGCGCGAAATTGTCGCAAGGCGCGGTGACCAACCGAGCCGGCTGAGCGAGGCCGCAAAGCAGCTGGACACAACAAAATGGCCCGCGCCGATCGTCAATCTCTTTCTCGGCACGATGACGCCAGAACAAGTGCTCAGCGCTGCCAACGATGCCGACCCCGTGAAGAAAAAGGGGCAGGTCTGCGAGGCGAATTTCTATGGTGCAGAACTCGCCTTGCTACGCGGCTCGAAGGAAGAGGCGTTGAAGCTGCTCGATCTGGCTGCTGCCGATTGTCCGAAGACCTTTATCGAGAAGCAGGCTGCCGACGTCGAGGTTAGCTCGCTGCGAGCGAGCCACTGACGGGCGTTGGTGGATTACGCCCCGCAGATGCGCTTTGCGCATCCGCAGGGCTAATCCACCCTACGCACCGGTTGCGAAGTTAGTCTCGTAGGGTGGGCAAAGGCGCATTGCGCCGTGCCCACCGCTTTTGTGTCGGAAAGAGATGGTGGGCACGCTTCGCTTTGCCCACCCTACGGCACTGCCGATGTGGAAATTAGCTCGCTGCGAGCGGGCCGCTGATCCGTCAGGCACGGCCCGCGTCGTTTCGCCTACAGCTTGCAATCGGTCGGTTGCTAATGCTACGGTTGGTAACATTACGGGTCGTCATCCAGCGGTTGCGGCGGCGAGCGGAAGAAAGAATGCGCCATGTCCAGTCGATCTGCCCAACGCGACACGAGCATCACAACCCTCATCCCCGGGCTCGACGCGCTGGCCGCGGAGGCGATGGCGGAGTGGCAGGTGCCGGCGGTGACGCTCGCCGTCGTGCAGGACGGCGAGACGGTGCTGCTCAGGGCATGGGGCCAGCGCGACGTCGAGGCCGGGCTGCCCGCGACGCCGGAGACGCAGTTCCTGATCTGCTCGATCACCAAGACGTTCACCGCCACGGCGTTGGCGCTGCTGGTGGACGAGGGACGGCTCGACTGGACCAAACCGGTCCGCGACGTCATTCCCGAATTCCGCCTGCATGACGCGATCGCGACGGAGCGCGTCACCGTGCGCGATCTGCTCAGCCATCACTCCGGCCTGCCCCGCCACGACTGGATTTGGATTCCAGCCGATCTCTCGCGTGGCGAGATGATGACGGCGCTGCGTCACCTCGAGCCGGCCCGGGACATCCGCACCGAATTTCAATACAACAATCTCGCCTACAATGTCGCCGGCCTTGTCGTCGAGCGCATCAGTGGTCATAGCTATGAAGATTTCATCCGCACCCGGCTGACCGACAAATTGCGGATGCCGGTCGGCTTTTCGGCCGAGGAGCACGCCGCTGCCACCGACGCCGCCGTTCCCTATCTGGTGGAACGCGGCGACGTGCGCTCGCGCAGCAAATTCTTCCCCATCACCACGACGGGCGCCGGCGCCATCGTCACCTCGGTTGCCGCCCTCGCCAACTGGATGAAATTCTTGCTGGCCGAAGGCGAGTTCGCCGGCGAGCGCCTGCTGTCGTCCACGCGGGTCCGGGAGATGCAATCGCCGCTTGTCTTCGCAAGCGCTGCAGAGTGGGAGGAGTTCGGCCATTCGCATTACGGGCTGGGCTTCAACAACACCACCTACCGCGGCGAGCGCGTGGTCGGACATTCCGGCGGCTGGCTCGGCTGGAGCACGCTGATGCGCCTCATGCCGGCGCGAAACACCGGCGTCGCCGTCTTCACCAACACCGGCGCCAACCCGGTGTCCAGCATCCTGATCAACCGCGTTCACGATCATCTCGCCGGCAACGAACCCGTGCCGTGGCTGGACCGCCTGCGCGACATGCGCCGCAAGGCGCTGGCGCAGCAGAAAAGCGACGAGGCGGCGAAGCCGACGGCGCGCAAGCTGAACACGAAGCCCAGCCATGATCTCGCGGATTTTTGCGGCACCTATGAGCACCCGGCCTATGGCCGGGTGGTCATCACCCAAGACGGCGACAGCCTGCATTGGGCCTGGCGCGGCACCAAGGCGAAGCTCGCGCACCGGCATTATGATTCGTTCCAGCTGCCTTACGTTTTCGGAGAGCTCAATCCGGACGATCTCGTGATTACCTTTGCGACCGACCGCGACGGCAACATTGCTAGCCTCTCGGCCCAGCTCGAGGCGCTGGTGCCGGATATCGTCTTCACGCGCGCCGCCGCCGGCGAATGTATCGACCCTGCGTTCCGGTCGGCCTGCGTCGGCGAATATATTCGCGGCGATCAGACCCACGTGGTCACCGAGGATGCCGAGGGCGAGCTGACGCTGAAAATTCCGTTCGTGCCGCTCTACCGGTTGCGGCCCTACCAGGGCGCGACGTTCAGCATCGTCCAGCTCGACGGCTATCGCACCGAATTCCGCCGCGGCCCGTCCGGTGCGATCGAGGAACTCGTGTACCACCAGCCGAACGGCACCTTCATCGCGAAGCGCAGCCCGTAAGGGCGGATGAGTTAGCTGGCGGCTTGTAGGGTGGATTAGCCGAAGGCGCAATCCACCATGCTTCAACGAATCGGGACGAAGTTGGTGGATTACGCCCCGCAGATGCGCATCGCGCATCTGCGGGGCTAATCCACCCTACGAACGGCAAGGCTTGGTCGAGCAGAGATAGGAGGTCTCGTGGGGTGGACTAGCTTCGTAGGGTGGGCAAAGCGAAGCGTGCCCACCATTGCTTCGAGGAATCCGAGATCGAAAACGTGGGCACGGCGCTGCGCGCCTTTGCCCACCCTACGAGATCGCGCTTGCGGTTTGTAGGGTCGATTCGGTTAGCCGAAGGCGTGCTCCAACGAATACGGGGCGCCGTCGATGATGAGCAGCGTGAGCGCGCGCTCACATAGCCCGCGGACGAGGCGCGATGCCCAGCGCCTTGATCCGCGAGGCCAGCGTGGTCGGCTTGATGTCCAGCATCTCGGCCGCGCCGCCGGGGCCGAACACTTTTCCACCGCAGGCCTCCAGCGCGGCCAGAATGTTGGCGCGCTCGTGGTCGCGCATTTCCGATGATGTCATGACGGCCGGGCGCGCGTCGGCCTTCTGGCGCGCGGTGCCGGTCGCGGCTTGTGTGCCCGAGGCATCAGGCAAATCGATGCGCAGGCGGCCGTTCTGCGACAGGATCGCGGCGCGCTCGATCACGTTCTGCAGTTCGCGGACATTGCCGGGCCAGTCGTAGCGGGCGAGCCGCCGCGCATCGCCCTCGGAGAGGCGCAAATTCGACTTCAGCGCCTTGCCCTCGCGGTTGAGAAAATGCTGGGCGAGCAGGGGAATGTCCTCACGCCGATCGCGCAAGGGGACGGTCTCGATCGGGAATACGTTGAGGCGGAAATAGAGGTCCTCGCGGAAACGGCCGCGCTGGACCTCCTGCTTGAGATCGCGGTTGGTCGCGGCGATGACGCGGACGTCGACGGTCCGCGTGCGCTCCTGTCCGACGCGCTCGAAATTTCCCTCCTGCAACACCCGCAGCAGCTTGCCCTGCAATTCCAGCGGGATCTCGCCGACCTCGTCGAGGAACAGCGTGCCGCCATCGGCAAGCTCGAAGCGACCGATGCGGTCGCGCGTCGCGCCGGTGAAGGCGCCGCGGACATGGCCGAAGAACTCGCTCTCGAACAGCTCGCGCGGGATCGCGGCGCAGTTGACGCGGATCAGCGGCCGGTCGCTGCGGGTGGAAGCCTCATGGATGGCGCGCGCGATCAGCTCCTTGCCGGTGCCGGACTCGCCGGTGATCATCACCGCGGCCGTGGTCGGTGCCACCAGCTTGACCTGGCGCAGCGTCTTCTGGATCGCCTCGCTTTGACCGATGATGCCGCGCGGATTGGTCTCGATGCGGATTTCTTCCTGGAGATAGGCGTTCTCCAGCTCCAGCCGTTCGCGCAATCGGTCGACCTCGGCAAGCGCGGCGTGCAGCTTCTCGTCGGCCTCGCGGCGCTGGCTGACGTCGCGAAACACCACGACCGCGCCGACCACGACGCCGCGGTCGCGAATGGGAGTCGAGGTGTATTCGACCCAGGCCGGCGAGCCGTCCTTGCGCCAGAACACCTCGCCGTCGACCTGGTGCACGGCACCGTCGCGGAACGCCGCATAGATCGGGCAATCATGGTTGTGATAATGCCGGCCGTCGTGATGGGTGTGGTGGACAATCGGATGAATCTCCTTGCCGACCAGCTCCTCGGCCGTCCAGCCCAGCATCCGCTCGGCCGCCGGGTTCACGAAGGTGGTCTTGCCTTCGGCATTGACGCCATAGATGCCTTCGCCGGCGGCGCGCAGGATCAGCTGGTTCTCGCGCTCGATGTCCTGGAACACGCGCTCGACCCGCTGCCAGGTGGCGATGCCGCTGCGCATGTGATCCTCGGCGGCGGCATCGACGTTGCGGCGGCGGCGCGCTTCGAGATCGGTTAGCGTCAGCAGCAGCAGCGTGCGGCCGTCATGGGGCAGCAGGCACCCGGCATATTCGAGCCTGAGCGTTTGCCCGGTGGCATGGCGCGGGGTGAGCGACGTGGTCCAATAAGCACCCTTGTGCAGCACGGCCTGGGTGAACACGGTGAGGGCCGGAAGCTCGCCAGCGTGGAGGGTGCTGGCCCTGGTCTGTCGCAGCAGCGCGCGGTCATAGCCGAGCAGGGCGCAGGCGGCCGGATTGGCATCGATGATCTCATCGCCATAGGGATCGACCAGCAGCGTGGCTTCGACCGAAGATTCGAAGGCTGCGACGCGTGGGTCGATGGCTGGAGCCACATCATCGTGGGCGAGCATTGGCGTCGTTGCCATTGCGAAATCTCGTAATTGCACTACGAAATCTCGTTTATCACGAGTTTTCGTAATGACCAAGTCAGAGGAAAATCGCTGTGTTGTCAAGGCGCTGGCTGATGCTGAAGGCATGGCATGCTCCTTGCTGAACTCTTGCTCGCAATGACGCGCAGGAGGTTC
Source organism: Bradyrhizobium sp. BR 10261 (assembly GCF_019455395.1). Classification (NCBI taxonomy): domain Bacteria; kingdom Pseudomonadati; phylum Pseudomonadota; class Alphaproteobacteria; order Hyphomicrobiales; family Nitrobacteraceae; genus Bradyrhizobium; species Bradyrhizobium sp. BR 10261. The sequence continues at coordinate 20,191 of NZ_JACOFQ010000010.1, read as the reverse complement.
GATGTCCATTTTCGACAATCCGTTTGATCCCGATCGCAAACTTCGGGCCGGCTGCGCCTGTGGCCAGCACCAATCCGCGGCGGAGCACGATCAGGCCGCCGCGCCGCGCTGTGCTCCTGTCGAGAGCGAGCAGCAACGTTATGAGGGCGTCGTTGCGTCTGCCGTGATGCGCGCGATGTTTCCGCAGGATGTGGCGCGGCGCGCCTTCCTGAAATCGGTCGGCGCCTCCACCGCGCTTGCCGCGCTGTCGCAATTCTTCCCGCTGAAGACCGCAACGGAGGTGTTCGCCGACACCGGTGCGCCCGAGAAGAAGGACCTCAAGGTCGGCTTCATCCCGATCACCTGCGCGACGCCCATCATCATGGCGGCGCCACTCGGCTTCTATTCAAAGCACGGTCTCAACGTCGAGGTGGTCAAGACCGCAGGCTGGGCCGTGATCCGCGACAAGACCATCAACAAGGAATACGACGCCGCACACATGCTGGCGCCGATGCCGATCGCGATCTCGCTCGGCCTTGGTGCCAATGCCATTCCCTTTGCGGTGCCCGCGATCGAGAACATCAACGGGCAGGGCATCGTGCTCGCGACCAAGCACAAGGACAAGCGCGACCCGAAGGACTGGAAGGGTCTGAAGTTCGCGATTCCGTTCGACTATTCCATGCACAATTACCTGCTGCGCTATTATCTCGCCGAGCACGGGCTCGATCCTGATGCCGACGTGCAGCTTCGCTCGGTGCCGCCGCCGGAGATGGTCGCCAACCTCCGCGCCGACAACATCGACGGCTTCCTCGCGCCCGACAACGTGTGCCAGCGCGCGATCTATGACGGTGTCGGCTTCATGCATTTGCTGTCGAAGGAGATCTGGGACGGCCATCCCTGCTGCAGCTTTGCCGCCAGCCGAGAGTTCATCACGACGGCGCCGAACAGCTTTGCGGCGCTCACGCGCGCCATCGTCGATGCCACCGCTTATGCGTCGAAGGCGGAGAACCGCAAGCAGATCGCCGAAGCCATCGCACCCGCCAACTACATCAACGCGCCGGTGACGGTGCTGGAACAGGTTTTGACCGGCACCTATGCCGACGGTCTTGGCGGGGTGAAGACCGACGCCAAGCGCGTCGATTTCGATCCTTTCCCCTGGCAGTCCTTCGCGGTGTGGATGCTGACGCAGATGAAGCGTTGGGGCCAGATCAAGGGCGATGTCGACTACAAGGCGGTCGCCGAGCAGGTGTATCTGGCGACCGACACCAAGAAACTGATGACCGAGATGGGACTTACGCCGCCGGCAAGCGCTTACAAATCGTTCGCGGTGATGGGCAAGACGTTCGATCCGGAAAAGCCGGAGGATTACGTCGCGAGCTTCAAGATCAGAAAGGCGTCGTGATGGACGCCGTTCTTTCCTTATCGTCGTCCCGGCGAAGGCCGGGACCCGTAACCACCGAGCGGAGTTTGGCGAAGACTCATCGTTCGGTACTCCTGCCGGATGCGATCGATAGTTTCCGCGGTATGGGTCCCGGCCTTCGCCGGGACGACGCGGGGAGTGGGCTTGCGCGATGAACTCCTCCCTCCGCCTCCGTGCCGGCCTCGTCTCGATCGCGCTGCTGGCTGCGTTCCTCGGCATCTGGCACCTCGCCACACGATCGACGGCATCCGTTGCAACCATGAGCCCTGAATATGCCAAGCTGATGGGCCTGACGGCGACGCAAGGCAAATCCGCCATGCCTGGGCCGCTCGATGTCGGCGCCAAGCTGTGGGAGCACCTCAAGCGGCCGTTCTACGACAACGGGCCGAACGACAAGGGCCTCGGCATCCAGCTTGCCTATTCGATCGCGCGCGTCGGCACCGGGTACCTTCTTGCCGTGCTGGTCGCGATCCCGCTCGGATTCCTGATCGGCATGTCGCCACTGCTGAGCCGGGCACTCGACCCCTTCATCCAGGTGCTGAAGCCGATCTCGCCGCTCGCCTGGATGCCGCTTGCGCTCTACACCATCAAGGATTCCTCGATCTCCGCGATCTTCGTCATCTTAATCTGCTCGATCTGGCCGATGCTGCTCAACACCGTCTTCGGTGTCGCGAGCGTGCGCAAGGAATGGATCAACGTGGCGCGCACGCTGGAGGTCGGCACCATCAGGCGGGCCTTCACGGTGATCCTGCCGGCGGCGGCGCCGACCATCCTGACCGGCATGCGCATCTCAATCGGCATTGCCTGGCTCGTCATTGTCGCCGCCGAGATGCTCGTCGGCGGCACCGGCATCGGTTACTTCGTCTGGAACGAGTGGAACAATCTCTCGATCACCAACGTGATCATCGCGATCCTCTTGATCGGAATCGTCGGCATGCTGCTCGACCAGATCCTCGCGCGCTTCACGCGCATGGTTACGTTTCCGGAGTAGGCCGTGACTGACAAATTCATCTCCATCGAAGGCATCGCGAAGCGCTATCCAGGCTCGGGCGGTGCCACGACGACGATCTTCGAAAATCTCTGGCTGTCGATGGCGCGCGGCGAGTTCGCTTGCGTGATCGGCCATTCCGGCTGCGGCAAGACCACGGTGCTCAACATCCTCGCCGGCCTCGATGCGCCGAGCGAAGGCGCCGTCATCGTCGATGGGCAGGCGATATCGGGCACCAGCCTCGACCGCGCCGTGATCTTCCAGAGCCACGCGCTGCTGCCGTGGCGGACCGTGCTCGGCAACGTCGCCTATGCCGTGAGCTCGAAATGGCGGAGCTGGGACCGCGCCAAGGTCAAGGCGCATGCCCAGACCTTTATCGATCTCGTCGGCCTGACGGGTTCGGAACACAAGCGACCGTCCGAACTCTCCGGCGGCATGAAGCAGCGCGTCGGCATCGCGCGGGCGCTGTCGATCACGCCGAAGATGATGCTGATGGACGAGCCGTTCTCGGCGCTCGATGCGCTGACGCGCGGCACGCTCCAGGACGAGGTGCGGCGGATTTGCCTGGAGACCGGGCAGACCGCATTCATGATCACCCACGACGTCGACGAGGCGATCTATCTCGCCGACAAGATTTTCCTGATGACCAATGGCCCCGGCGCTGTGCTGGCCGAGGTCGTCGAAAACCCGTTGCCAAGGGATCGCGCCCGCACCGACCTGCACCGCCATCCGCTCTACTATGCGCTGCGGAACCACATCATCGATTTCCTGGTAACGCGCAGCAAGACCTTCGTCGCCGAGATGCAGGACCACGATCCGCGCAACGTGCCGACCGTGCATATCGGCAAGCCCGGACTGACGATCGCCTCGGGCAGTGAAGAGCAGCAACGACAAATCTGGACACCCGGGAGCAATCCCGGATTGAGCGCCTAACAAGGAGACCGACATGAAACGCGAAGACCTCACCGAAAAACTGCTCGACATCAAGCGCGAGAAGGGCTGGAGCTGGAAGCACATCTGCGAAAAGATCGGCGGTTATTCCGAGGTGCTGATCGTCGGCGCGATCATGGGCCAGATGAAATTGACGAAACCGCAGGCCGCGAATGCCGGCGAGCTGTTCGGCCTCTCGAAGGCCGAGACCGCGATGCTCAACGAAGTGCCGATGCGCGGCACCGGCACGCCGATGCCGCCGACCGATCCCTTGATCTACCGCTTCTACGAGATGGTGATGGTGAACGGTCCGGCCTGGAAGGCGCTGATCGAGGAAGAGTTCGGCGACGGCATCATGTCGGCGATCGATTTCGACATGGCCATCGAGCGTGTCGCCAACCCGAAGGGCGACCGCGTCAAGATCACCATGTCAGGCAAGTTCCTGCCGTACAAATATTACGGCGCCAGCGGCAACGTGCCGGAGTACGGGTTCAAGGAGGGCTGAGGGGGCGATGGACACTCGCCTGGCGCCCAGACAAAGGTGCGTTCCCTCCCCCCTTGTGGGGGAGGGCTAGGGAGAGGGGTAGCCCAGGAAAAGGTGCCGGTTGTTGATGATCCGTCGTGTGGGTGCGCGACGGATAGAGTCCCCGTGTGGCACCCCCCTCCCTGACCCTCCCCCACAAGGGGGGAGGGAACGGAGAGACCATCGCTATCGGCTACAGAATCGCGCCCGGCGTGTATTTCGCCGCCGCGGGCTTCGCCTTTGCCAGCGCGTCGACCTGCTCGGCGAAATAGTCGACCTGGGCGCCGGCGTCGCCGGAATTGGCGCGGCCGTGCTCGAGCACGCGGGCGAGCTCGGCTTCGCTGAGACCGAGGCGCTGGTCGGCGGCGAGACGCTTGAGCAGATCGTTCTGCACGATCTTGCCGGTGCGCAGGTCGCGGATGGCCGCGACCGCGTGCTCCTTGATCGCTTCATGGGCGCCTTCGCGGCCCGCGCCCTTCTTCACCGCTTCCATCATCACCGTGGTGGTGAGCAGGAAGGGCAGATAGCGGTTGAGCTCGGTGGCGACGACGGCGTCGAAAATTTCCATCTGGTCGAGCACCGAGAGCAGGGTCTCGAGCAGGCCGTCCATGGCGAGGAAGGCATCCGGCAGCATGACGCGGCGGACCACGGAGCAGGAGACGTCGCCCTCGTTCCACTGGTCGCCGGCAAGGCCTGCGGCCATCGCGAGATAGCCCTTCAGCACCACATGCAGGCCGTTGATGCGCTCGCAGGAGCGGCTGTTCATCTTGTGCGGCATCGCGGAGGAGCCGACCTGGCCCTTGGCAAAGCCTTCGCTGGCGAGCTCATGGCCCGCCATCAGGCGCAGCGTCTTGGCGAAATTGCCGGGACCGCTGGCAAGCTCGGTCAGCACGCTGACGGCGCGGAAGTCGAGGCTGCGCGGATAGACCTGGCCGACTGCGTCAAAACTCCTGGGCAGCCCGAGATGCTTGAGAATTTGCTTCTCGAGAGCGCGCGCCTTGCCGGCATCGCCGTTGAACAAAGTGATCTGGTCGAGCCTGGTGCCGACGGCGCCCTTCAGGCCGCGCGCGGGATAGCTCTCGAGCACGCTGACGAGGCTCTGATGCGCCACCAGCATCTCCTCGCCGAACATGGCGATGCGCTTGCCGAGCGTGGTGACCTGCGCGGCGACGTTGTGCGTGCGCGCCGTGAACGGCATGTCGCGGAATTGCTTGGCGTGCTTGGCAAAGCGAATGAGGGCGGCGATGCTCTTGGTCTCGATCAGCTGGAGCCCGCGATAGACCTGGAGCTGCTCGACATTCTCGGTGAGGTCGCGGCTGGTCATGCCCTTGTGCAGGTGCTCGTGACCGGCGAGATCGCAGAACTCCTCGATCCGGGCCTTGACGTCGTGGCGGGTGACGCGCTCGCGCCGCATGATGGAGTCGAGGTCGACCTGGTCCTTGACGCGCTCATAAGCCTCGATCACGCCATCTGGCACCGGGATACCGAGGTCGCGCTGGCCTTTCAGCACGGCGATCCAGTAGTCGCGTTCAAGGCGGACCTTGCCTTCGCCGCTCCAGATGGCGCGCATGGCGGGCGAGGCATAGCGTTGGGCGAGGACGTTGGAGATGTGATCCTGAGACATGCCGCCCATTTGGCACCGCCGGGGGCCGGCTGCAAGCCCGGCAGGACGAGCAGCCCGCCGCTCGCTGTTAAGCTTACCTGCCGGCCTTCACTTCGGCCGCCGCGACCGCGATCAACTCGCTCATCTTGGCCCGAATCGCCTGTTCGGTGAGGGCCACGTTCCCGGCGGCGAAATCGGCCATGACCTTGCGCAGCACGTCGCCATCGCCGGCCTCCTCGAAATCGGCAGCGACCACCTCCCGGGCATAGGCGGCAGCGTCTTCGCCCGTGATTCCGAGCTTTTCGGCCGCCCACAGCCCCAGCAGCCGGTTGCGGCGGGCCTCCGCCCTGAACTTCTGCTCCTCGTCGAGGGCAAACTTCTTCTCAAAGCCTTCTTCGCGCTTGTTGAATTCGCTCATACGTCTTCCAATTCCTGAACGGGCTAGTGGACGCGGGAGCCCTCGTTGCGAGGGGCCCTGCGCATGCCTAGATAAAGGGCAGGATCGGCGAAACAACGAGCCGTAAAGCCGCAGGCAAGGCGGTATAAGTCAGCGTCGGATGGGCCGGATCGATTGTGCTGAGACAGCCAATCGGATAGGTTGCCTGAAGGCTTGGTTCCCGTTCTGTTTCCTCAGGTTTTCCTTGGGTTATAGATGGGTTCCCGGCCGTTCACGGCAGCTCCGCTGTGGGTTGTAACCTGGTAACCGGAGCACACCAAATACATGGATTTCAACAAAACACGGTACATCCCAATGAGCCGTCGGCGTCGCATTTATGAAGGCAAGGCAAAGGTTCTTTACGAAGGTCCCGAGCCCGGTACCCTGATCCAGCACTTCAAGGACGACGCCACCGCGTTCAACGCGAAAAAGCATCAGGTGATCGAGGGCAAGGGTGTCCTCAACAACCGGATCTCGGAGTACCTGTTTCAGCACCTCAACGACATCGGGGTGCCGACCCACTTCATTCGCCGCCTCAACATGCGTGAGCAGTTGATTCGCGAGGTCGAGATCGTGCCGCTGGAAGTGGTGGTGCGGAACGTTGCCGCCGGCTCGCTGTCGCAGCGCCTCGGCATCGAGGAGGGCACCCAGCTGCCCCGTTCGATCATCGAGTTCTACTACAAGAACGACCAGCTCAACGACCCCATGGTGTCGGAAGAGCACATCACCGCGTTCGGCTGGGCCACGCCCCAGGAGATCGACGACATCATGGCGCTCGCCATTCGCGTCAACGATTTCCTCACCGGCCTTTTCCTCGGCATCGGCATCCGCCTCGTCGACTTCAAGATGGAGTGCGGGCGCCTGTTCGAGAACGAGATGATGCGGATCATCGTCGCCGACGAGATCTCGCCGGACAGCTGCCGCCTCTGGGACATCAAGTCGAACGAGAAGCTCGACAAGGACCGGTTCCGCAGGGATCTCGGCGGCCTGCTCGAGGCTTACACGGAAGTGGCAAAGCGCCTCGGCATTCTCATGGAGAACGAGCGTCCGCAGGGCACGGGTCCCGTCCTGGTGAAGAGCTAAGAGGAATATCGACGTGAAGGCACGTGTTACCGTTACCCTGAAGACGGGCATCCTCGATCCGCAGGGCAAAGCCATCGAAGGTGCGCTGAAGTCGCTCGGCATCGACGGCGTCGCCAGCGTCCGCCAGGGCAAGGTGTTCGACATCGAGCTCGCCGGCGCCGACAAGGCAAAGGCGCAAGCAGCGCTGAAGGACGCCGCCGACAAGCTGCTGGCCAATACCGTGATCGAGAACTATCGGGTCGAGATCGTGTAAGCCGAGGAGCCTGGTCGCGGCCAGGCTCTCTTGCCTCTCACAGCCAGCCGACGCGGCGGAAGCGCCAGTACAGGCCGGCGCAGGCGAGCGCCATCAAACCCATGACGACGAAGTAGCTGTACTCCCATTGCAGCTCGGGGATGTATTTGAAGTTCATCCCGTAGATGCCGGCGACGGCGGTGGGGACGGCGAGGATCGCAAGCCATGAGGCGAGCTTCTTCGACACCGCCGTCTCCTGCGCCTGGCCGACCAGAAGGCTCGCCTCGAACGCGAAGGCCAGCACCTCGCGCATGGAATCGATGCGCTCCTGGATATTACGGACGTGGTCGGTGACGTCGCGGAACAGCGGCTGCATGGCCTGCCGCACCATCGACAGCTCGTCATGCTCCAGCCGGCGGCAGACTTCGACCAAAGGCCCGATCGCGTTGCGCAGCCGCAAGAGGTCGCGGCGGAGCATGTACAGGCGCTCGATCTGCGCCTTGGTGATCGGCTTGGAGAGCACGTCGTCCTCGATGCCCTCGACCTCGTCGTGAATGCTCTCGAGCACGGGCGAGTAATTGTCGACGATGAAATCGAGGATCGCATAGAGGATGTAGTCCTCGCCGCGGGCGAGCGCTCGCGGACAGCTTTCGCAACGCTCGCGCACCGGTGTGTATGACGTCGAAGGGCCATGACGCACCGAGACCAGATAGCCTTCGCCGACGAAGATGTGGGTCTCGCCGAAGGCGATCCGGCCCTCGATCAGTTGCGCTGTGCGCGCGACGATGAACAGGGCCTCGCCATATTGCTCGATCTTCGGCCGCTGATGGGCGTGGTTGGCGTCTTCAATGGCGAGCTCATGCAGGTCGAACTGCTTCTGCACGGCGGCAAGCAGCGCCATGTCGGGCTCGTGCAATCCGATCCAGACCACGTGGCCGGGCTTGGCCCGCCAGCTCGAGGCCTCGCTGATGGCGATATTGGCGACGCGTCGGCCGTCGACATAGGCGCCGGCAGCGACGACGCCCTCGGTGGGCACTGGTTCGGCGGGAGAGGTGGGCCGTGACGGGACATTCATGGCATCAATCCCGGGTAAAATCGTTGGGCTCACCCGCCCTGGCTATGGCCTGTGTACAAGGCCATTGCGCAAGGCTAGCACTGGTAAAATTCCCGTCAAATGGCTATGTCTCCTGACGAATTGGCCGCCAGGCCACCGATTCCAGCCATCGTCGGAACCCCAAGCATGAAAGCCGCCATCCTCGTCTTCCCCGGCATCAACCGCGAGCGCGACATGGCGCGGGCGTTGAGGCTGATCTCGGGCCATGAGCCGGCGATGGTGTGGCATGCCGAGACCTCGCTGCCTGCGGGCACCGACCTCGTCGTCGTGCCGGGCGGCTTCTCCTACGGCGATTACTTGCGCTGTGGCGCGATCGCGGCGCGGGCGCCTGTCATGGATGCGGTGCGCGACTATGCGGCCAAGGGCGGCCTCGTGCTCGGCGTCTGCAACGGCTTCCAGATCCTCTGCGAGTCCGGGCTGCTGCCGGGCGTGCTGATGCGCAATGCGCGGCTGAAATTCATCTGCAAGGACGTGCATCTGCGCGTCGAGCGTTCCGACACGCCGTTTACCCGCGGCTACAATGCCGGCCAGGTCATCCGCGTGCCGGTCGCCCATGGCGAGGGCAATTACGAGGCGGATGAAGAGACCATCAGGCGCATCGAGGGCGAGGGGCGGGTGCTTTATCGTTACTGCTCGGCTGATGGCGTGGTCGACGAGGCCAACAACATCAACGGTGCGGCGCATTCCATTGCCGGCCTTCTCAACGACAAGGGCAACGTGCTCGGCATGATGCCGCATCCCGAAAACCACGTCGAAGACATCATGGGCTGCACCGACGGCCGCGGGCTGTTTGCAGGCCTCGCGGCGCATCTGGAAAAGGCCGCGTGATTGCTGTGATTGTGAAGCGTGCGCTCGCCGCGATCGCGGCGCTCGCGCTCACGCCTGCGGCATTCGCGCAGGATTTTCCAAAGCGTCCGATCACCATGATCGTGCCGTTCGCGGCCGGCGGCACGTCGGACGTGATCGCGCGCACCGTCGCCGAGCAGATGAGCGTGGCGCTCGGCCAGTCCATCGTGATCGAGAACGTCGCGGGCGCCGGTGGCTCGACCGCGCTGGCGCGCGCCTCCCGCGCCGAGTCCGACGGCTACACCATTGCCATCGGCAATGCCGGCACGAATGCCGCGACCTACACGATCTATCCCAAGCTGCCGTTCACGCCCGAGTCGTTCGCGCCGATCGCGATGGTGGCCAAGACCTTCGGCATCATCGCACTGCGCAAGGATTTCCCGGCGAAGGATTTGAAGGAGTTCATCGCCTACGCCAAGGCCAATCCGGGCAAGATCAATCTCGGCCATGCCGGGGTCGGTTCGTCGAACTACCTTATCTGCAAGAGTTTTGTCACGGCGGCGCGGATCGACGCGACGCTGGTCGGCTATCGCGGCGCTTCGCCTGCGCTGACGGATGCGATCGGCAGCCAGATCGACGGCGTCTGCGATGCGGCCGCCTCGGTCTCGCAGTCGATCAACGAGAAGCTTGTGAAGGGGCTCGTGGTCGGCTCGACGGTGCGGCTTGCCACGCTGCCCGATCTGCCGACGTCAACTGAGGCGGGCCTGCCCGAATTCGAGGCGCAGGGCTGGAACGGCCTGTTCGCGCCCAAGGGCACGCCGCCCGATATCATCGCCAAGTTGAATGCGGCGGCGCGCACCGCGGTGGAAACCGAGGCGGTGAAGAAGCGCTTTGCCGATCTCTCGACCGTCGCACCTGACTCCGACGAGCATGCCCCCGAGATACTTCAGAAGCTCGTGACGCGCGACGTCGAGAAGTACCGCAAGATGCTGGCGGACGACGCCAAGCAATAGCAGTCCGCGCGAGCGCAGTTGCCGTTGCCGCCGGCACGGTCACCGCGGCGCTGCCGGCTTCCGCTTCACCCGCTTGATCGTGCCGGAGAAGGTGAACAGGCGGCGTTCTCCGGACATCATCTCGCCGCGCAGAAAGATCAGGGAGCCACCGGCGCGGGTGACCTCGCCGGTGCACTCGATCAGCTCGCCCTCGCGGCCGGCATCGAGGAATTCGCAGGCGAAATTGACGGTCACGCCCTTGCCTTGAAGGGCGTGGCGGCCGATCGCGAACAGGCAGTAATCGGCGAACGCCATGAAGCAGCCGCCATGGACGTTCTGGGAGCCGTTGAGGTGCTTTTTCTCGACCCGGAAGGCGCAACGGACCCGGCCGTCCGCCTCGAAGCGGTGCCAGAAGGGGCCGATATGATTCTCAAAGCTGTCGCGGATCCAGGTCTGCCAGCCCGCGAATTCGCCCTCGGTCGCGACATGGAGGTCGGGACGGTGGGGCGGGGGCGTTTTGGTCAATTCGTGCAAGGAAATGGGCCTTCAATTGCGGGTCTTCAGCCCTTAAATCCGATCTGTCCACGCCGTGCAATTGTTGTTCCCGCGACCGCCCGCCCTCCAAAACGTGGGACAGCGGGAAAATGCGCCATAAAGGGCTTTTCGAAGCCGTCCGATCTTCCTAAGAACGGCCAAACCGCCGCCGAAAGCTCCTGAAGCCATGAAGAACGAACCCAAGATCACCCCCGAACTGGTTGCCGCCCACGGGCTCAAGCCCGACGAGTATGAGCGCATCCTGAAGCTGATCGGACGGGAGCCGACCTTCACCGAGCTCGGCATCTTCTCGGCGATGTGGAACGAGCACTGCTCGTACAAATCTTCGCGCATCCATCTGCGCGGCCTGCCGACCAAGGCGCCGTGGGTGATCCAGGGCCCCGGCGAGAATGCCGGCGTGATCGACATCGGCGACGGCCAGGCCGTGGTCTTCAAGATGGAGAGCCACAACCACCCGAGCTATATCGAGCCCTATCAAGGCGCGACCACCGGCGTCGGCGGCATCCTGCGCGACGTCTTCACCATGGGCGCGCGCCCCATCGCCTGCCTCAATGCGCTGAGCTTCGGTGCGCCCGAGCACGCCAGGACCCGGCATCTGGTCTCCGGCGTGGTTGCCGGTGTCGGCGGCTACGGCAATTCCTTCGGCGTGCCGACCGTCGGCGGTCAGGTCCGCTTCCACACCCGTTATGACGGCAATATCCTCGTCAATGCGATGGCCGTGGGCCTCGCCGACGCCGACAAGATCTTCTATGCCGCGGCCTCCGGCGTGAACATGCCGATCGTCTATCTCGGCTCCAAGACCGGCCGCGACGGCATCCACGGCGCCTCGATGGCCTCGGCCGAATTCGACGACAAGTCCGAGGAGAAGCGCCCGACCGTGCAGGTCGGCGATCCCTTCGCCGAGAAGCTGCTGCTGGAAGCCTGTCTCGAGATCATGGAGAAGGGCTGCGTCATCGCGATCCAGGACATGGGGGCGGCGGGCCTGACCTGCTCGGCGGTCGAGATGGGCGCCAAGGGCGACCTCGGCGTCGATCTCGATCTCGACGCGGTGCCGACGCGCGAGACCGGCATGAGCGCCTACGAGATGATGCTTTCGGAGAGCCAGGAGCGCATGCTCATGGTGCTCAAGCCCGAGAAGGAAAAGGAAGCCGAGGCGATCTTCAAAAAGTGGGGCCTCGACTTCGCGGTGGTCGGCTACACCACGCCGAGCAAGCGCTTCGTGGTCAAGCATGGCGGTGACGTCATGGCCGATCTGCCGATCAAGGAGCTCGGCGACGAGGCGCCGGTCTATGACCGGCCGCATGTGCCGTCCGCGGCGCTGCCGGTCGTGCATGCGCGCGAGGTGCCGGCGCCGATGGCGCTTGGTGCCGCCCTGGAGAAGCTGATCGGCACACCGGACATGTGCAGCAAGCGCTGGGTCTGGGAGCAGTACGACCACGTCATTCTCGGCAACACCATGCAGCGTCCCGGCGGCGATGCCGCCGTCGTGCGCGTGCAGGACGGGCCGAAGGGGCTGGCGCTGACCGTCGACGTCACGCCGCGCTATTGCGAGGCCGACCCGTTCGAAGGCGGCAAGCAGGCGGTGGCGGAAGCCTGGCGCAACATCACCGCGGTCGGCGGCAAGCCGCTCGCGATCACCGACAATCTCAACTTCGGCAATCCTGAGCGACCCGAGATCATGGGGCAGTTCGTCGGCTGCCTGAAGGGCATCTCGGAAGCCTGCCGCACGCTCGACTTCCCGGTCGTCTCGGGCAACGTCTCGCTCTACAACGAGACCAATGGCCGCGCGATCCTGCCGACGCCCTCGATCGGCGGCGTCGGCCTGCTCGACGACTTCACCAAATCGGCTTCGCTGGCGTTCAAGGCCGAGGGCGAGGCGATCCTGCTGGTTGGCGAAACCCATGGTTGGCTCGGCCAATCCGTTTATTTGCGCGACATCTGCGGTCGCGAGGAGGGCGCACCGCCGCCGGTCGACCTTGCTGCCGAGAAGCGCAACGGCGACTGCGTGCGCGGCATGATCCATGCGGGCACCGCGACTGCGGTGCACGACCTCTCCGACGGTGGGCTCCTAATTGCGCTGGCCGAAATGGCGATGGCGGGCGGCATCGGCGCAAAGCTGCTGGCAGCGCCGACCTCGCTGGTCTCGCAGGCCTATTGGTTCGGCGAGGACCAGGCGCGCTATCTCGTCACCGTGCCGGAAACCGAAGCCGGCCGCGTGCTCGCCAAGATGCGCGGCTGCGAGGTGCCTTGCGTGCGTATCGGCACCACCGGCGGCGATGCGATCGCGATCTCGGGAGAGACGCCTGTCACGATCGATGCGCTACGCGCCTCGTTCGAGCGCTGGCTGCCGGAGTATATGGGCGGGAAGGCGGCCTGAGACCGCCACTCACTCCGTCATTGCGAGCCAACGGGTCCGCGCGAAGCGCGGCCCCGTTGGCTCGCAATGACGAGTGGAGAGGCCTGGCCTTACAGCACCTTCGATGCTCCCGGGATTTGGCGCAAGGCGCGCGTCAGCGCCCAACTGAGCGCGACCGTCAGCACGAATCCCACCATCGCCTTGACGATCGCTGGCAGGTCATAGTCGAACAGCCAGTATTGCAGCCAAAGCGCGATCGGGTAGTGCACCAAAAACATGCCAAAGGCGTCCCGCTGCATCGGATCGAGCAGTCTGGCCGAACCCGATTGTTTGAACCGCTGGAAGAAGGCCAGGATCAGAAACATGATGGCCACGCTGAAGACGGTGACGTTGGCCGCGTAAAGTCCTTCATACCAGTTCGGCAGCGGTGACGGATTGCCGAGGATCTCTCGCTTGATGAAGATCAGCGTCCAGAGCAGGCAATACGGAACGATGGCGAGGACCAGCCACTCCCAGCTCACTTTCGCCATCCGGCCCTCAGCCGAGAGCAGTCCGCGATCCATATTGGCAAGGCCGATGCCGGCGCCGAAAAAGAAGTAGGTTGCATAGAGCATCACGCGCCCGTGCTGGACCGAAAACGGCCCGAACTCGAACCAGTTGCTGGGTCCGAAATACATCAGCCCGGGGACGTAGAACGCGGCGCTCACGGCCAGCATGACCGCGAAGAATTCCGCGGGGCGCCGCCGTCCGCGCACCGACAGGCGGTTGATCGGGTCGAGCAGGTTGGGCCGCAGACTGTAAAGCAGGCATGCGATCAGGTCGAAGGCGAACAAGACCCAGAGAAACCAGATCGGCCCTGATGGCCACGGGCCCTTCGTGATCGTCGTCCACCAGAACTGTGAAAAGCCGATCTCGGGATCATTCCGCAGAGAGATGGCGTAGTAGGCGATCGGAATGACCGTGAACGCGCAGATCACGAACGGGATGCCGAGCCGGCGAATACGGTCGGCCAGATAACTTGCCGGCCCCTTGCGAGCGATTCCCGACCAGGCGAACAGGCCCGACAGGAAGAAGAACATCGCCATGAAGAAGCTGTCGGTCGCCAGCACGATCATGTCGAAGCCGAAGAAGAACTTCGGGTCGGTATGACCGAAATAGGTGTAGGGGATAACGGCATGGTGCAGCAGCACCACCAGCGTCAGAAAGGTGCGGGCCCGATCGAGCGATAAATTCCGCGTCCTGGCCTTCGGCTCGGCATACGTCTCCGCGCCCATCGTCGCAGAAGTTGACATCGTCATCATGGCCGCCCCAGTCGCGTTTCCGTCCCGGCCGGACCTAGCGCCGGGACCCCGATTCAGCAAGCGCAGTTTGCGCCGCGACATTCTTCCATCGTGCCTTAGGAACCAGTTCCGCGCAACGCAGTTAGCGTTCCCGAAACGGTGAGCGGCCGCCGATTGCGGTCCCCAATGTTGCGGAGCTGGCGATGACGATCCTGAAATGGGCCCTGATATTCCTGCTGATCTCGATCGTAGCCGGTGTGCTCGGCTTTACCGGCATCTCTGCCGCCTCCGCCGACGTCGCCCGCTTCCTGTTCTACGTCTTCGTCGTGATCTTCCTGGTGCTGCTGATACTCGGGCTTACGGTCTTCAGGGCGTAGCCGGGCTCCCTCCACACACTCGGTCGTCATGGCCGGGCTCGTCCCGGCCATCCACGTTCTTGGCTGCTGCGGGTGAGAAAGTCGTGGATGCCCGGGACAAGCCCGGGCATGAGGCAAATGCCTGTGTGTGCAACTACCCCACTTCCTCGATCTTCACCTTGTCCGGATAGAAAGCGAGATGGCCTGTAATCTCCGCCATCGCGGGGAAGGGCGTCTCGTAGGTCCAGATGGCATTGTCGAGCGTCTTGCCGTCGGCCTTGATGCTGTAATAGCTGGCATCACCCTTGTAAGGGCAGTGGGTGGTGCGCTCGGAGCGCTCCAGCAGCGCCATGTTGGCGTCTTCGCGCGGCAGATATTGCACTGCCGGATATCTGGCCTCCTTCAGCGTCAGCGCCTTGGTGCTCTCGGCGATCACGATGTCGCCCGCCGTCACGCGGACGCGGCGGGGATTTTGGGTGATGGTGATGGGGTGGTCGGGGCCTGGAAGCTTCATGATTTCACGCCTTTTCGATCAATCTGCCGCGCGCGGCACTTTGTCGTGCCTTTATCCTGATGGGATCAGGGATATAGTGCCTGAAAGCGTGACGTAGAAGGCCGTTCACGCTAAGTTTGGTCCTGCCGGCAAGTTCGGCTTTACGGATCCGGACCCCGGCAAATGATTCGACGCCAAGGCTGCAAGCCGTCACGCTGTAAGCCGACATAAGGAGCAAGACCCGAATGCCCATGGACGCCCACGATATCGAGGCGATGATCAAGGCAGCGATCCCCGATGCCGAGGTGACCATCCGTGACCTCGCCGGTGATGGCGACCACTATGCCGCGACCGTGATCTCGGAATCCTTCCGCGGCAAGTCCCGCGTCCAGCAGCACCAGATCGTCTACCGGTCCCTGCAGGGACAGATGGGCGGCGTGCTGCATGCGCTGGCGCTGCAAACCGGCGTACCCAGTGCTTGAATAGACTGCACCTGACCTGATCGCGCGACGGGGATGCTGATGGCTGCGGACAATCCGCGCGGCGCGATGTTTCGCGTCATCGTGCCGAACCAGCCGAGCCGCGTCACCAATGCCGAGCTGTTCTTCGACCTCGTTTTCGTCTTCGCCGTCACGCAGGTTTCGCACACGCTGCTGAACCACTTCACGCCGCTCGGCGCGGTCGAGGTCACCCTGCTATTCCTGGCGGTGTGGTGGGTGTGGGTCTACACGGCCTGGGTCACCAACTGGCTCAACCCCGACCTCACGCCGGTCCGCATCCTGATCTTCCTGATGATGCTGGGCGGCCTCGTGCTGTCGACCACGATCCCGACCGCCTTCGATGGCCGTGGCCTGTGGTTTGCCATCGCCTATGCTGCCATGCAGGTTGGACGGACCGCGTTCTGGCTGTTCGCGACTCCTCCCCATCGCACCGCCGTGCGGCACAATGCGATCCGCATTCTGGTCTGGCTCTGCGGCTCTGCGGTGTTCTGGATCCTGGGCGGTCTTGCCCATGGCGAGGAGAGGCTGTGGTTCTGGATCGTGGCGCTCGGAATCGAATACGTCTCGCCCGCGGTCCGCTTCTGGGTTCCCAAGCTCGGCTTCTCGTCGGTCGAGGCCTGGGCCGTCGAGGGCGGCCACATGGCCGAGCGCTGCGCCGGCTTCATCATCATCGCACTCGGCGAGGCCGTGGTCGTCAATGGCGCGACCTTCGCCGAGCTGACTTGGAGCGCGGACAACATTCTGGCTTTCGTCACGTGCCTGGTCGGGAGCATCGCGATGTGGTGGATCTATTTCCACAAGGGCGCCGAAGCCGGCTCCGAGGTGATCTCGAAAGCGGCCGAATCCGGCCGGGTGGCGCGGCTGGCCTACACCTATCTGCACATGCCGATCGTCGCCGGCATCATCCTCACGGCCGTCTCGGACGAGCTGGTGCTGAAGCACCCCACCGGGCATCCCGATGTCCGCACCATCGTCAGCACGATCGGCGGTCCCCTGGTGTTTCTGGTCGGCACCATTCTGTTCAAGCACTCGATTCGCGGCTTCCTCCAGCTCTCCCACGGCATCGGCATCATCCTGCTGTTGGCGCTGTGGTGGTTCGCCGCCGACCTGTCGCCGCTCTGGCTCTCGGTCGCGACCAGCGTGATCATGATCGTGGTCGCGGTGTGGGAATCGGTGTCGCTGGGATCGAAGGTGGAGGAGGTTGAGGACTCGGGGGCCACCTGAACAAGCTCCTCGTTCTTCGAGACGACCGCTTGCGCGGTCTCCTCAAGATGAGGCTAACCGGCGTCGGTGCCGCTGAAACTGGTGCCGCATACTCCGTCCTCATCCTGAGGAGCCCGCCTCAGGCGGGCGTCTCGAAGAATGTGCCGCAGGATTGCTCGCGCCGGAGCTCCTACTCCGCCACCTCCAGCGCGTGCACCGAGAACATTTTCGCCGCATCCGTCCAGCTCTCGCGCACGCGCCAGCCGGCGGCTTGCGCCAGCGCGGCGAAGCGCTCCAGGCTGTATTTGTAGCTGTTCTCGGTGTGAATGCTCTCGCCGGCCCGGAACGAGAAGCTGGTGCCGAGCAGGCGCACGGTCTGGCTCTTCTTGCTGATCAGATGCATCTCGATGCGGTGCCGGTCGTGATTGTAGATCGCACCATGGGTGAACGCCGAGAGGTCGAAATTGCCGCCGAGCTCGCGATTGATCCGCACCAGCACATTGAGATTGAATCGCGCGGTGATGCCGGCCGCATCGTTATAGGCGGCATGAAGCAGGCGCTCCTCTTTCTCCAGGTCGGCGCCGATGATCATCTGCGCGCCATGGCCAAGAATCTGGCGGGCGCTCCTCAGGAACGCCTGGGCTTCATGCGGCTCGAAATTGCCGATGGTCGAGCCCGGGAAGAAGCCGACCTTCGGCATTGATGCGACCGCCTTCGGCAGGCCGAACGGCGTGGTGAAGTCGGCGGCCACCGGATAGATGCCGAGCGAGGGAAAGTCGCGCTTCAGGCCATTGGCCTGCGCTTGCAGGAAATCGCCGGAGATGTCGACCGGAACATAGGCGGCGAATTTGGCCTGGTTCAGCAGCAGGCGGACTTTTGTGGTGGAGCCTGCGCCGAACTCGACCAGGGCGGCATTCTCGGGGATGATCTTTGCGATCTCGCTGCCGCGCTCCTTCAGGATCGATAGCTCGGTGCGCGTCGGATAATATTCCGGCAGCCGCGTGATCGCCTCGAACAGCTCCGATCCGGTCGCGTCGTAGAAATATTTCGGCGACAGTTTTTTCGGCTGCTGCGAGAGGTCTTCGATCGCCTCGCGGGCGAATGCGGTCGTCTGCTCGTCGGGGAGATGGGCTTCGGCCAAAGCGCTGGCGTGCACATTCATGATACTCTCCTGAACGCGCTGTCCGGCGCGTATTCGTCGTCGGATGAGAACTAGTCGTAGTCGGCGAGCCGCAACCCCGTGAACTGCCAGCGGTGGTGCGGATAGAAGAAGTTGCGATAGGTGACGCGGCTGTGACCGTCAGGTGTCGCCAGCGAGGAGCCGCGCAGCACCAGCTGGTTGACCATGAACTTACCGTTGTACTCGCCGAGCGCGCCTTCGACGGCACGGTAGCCGGGATAGGGCGAATACGACGACCGCGTCCATTGCCAGACGATGCCGAAGGCATCGTTGAGCTGCCCCGCGCGCGCCGCGACCTCCCATTCCATCTCGGTCGGCAGATGCTTTCCGGCCCAGCGCGCAAACGCATCGGCCTCGTAATAACTGACGTGGCAGACCGGCGCATCGGGATCGACCGGCTTGAGGCCGGCGAGCGTCATCACCTGCCATCCGCCATCGGCCTCGCGCCAATGGCCCGGAGCCTGCCAGTCTTCCTTGCTCGCCGCGGCGAAGCCGTCCATCAGCCACAGCGTCGCACGCCGGTAGCCGCCGTCGCGCATGAAGGCGAGCCATTCGCGGTTGGTGACGAGATTGCGCGCGATCTTGACCGGGCCGACCAGCGCGCGATGCGCCGGCTTCTCGTTGTCGAAATGAAAGCTGTCGTCGACATGGCCGACGGTGTGGATGCCTTCGGTGAGCGCGAGCCAGTCTTCGCCAGCGCGCGTCGCCGCCGGAAACCGCCAGTCCTTGTCGTAAGCCGGATAGACCGGGTTCTGCGCGAAGGCGTGCAGGATGTCGGTGTACATCAACTCCTGATGTTGTTGCTCATGGTTCAGCCCGACTTCGACCAGCGGCGCGATCTCGCGGAGCTTGTCCTCGCCGGCCTTGCGGAAGAATTGGACGATCGCGGCATCGACATAGCTGCGATAGGCACCGACCTCGGTGGCGCTGGGCCGCGTGATGTCGCCGCGATGATTGCGGGCGTGGCGCGGGCCGGCGCTGACGTAATAGGAATTGAACAGGAAGGCGAAGTCGGGATGGAAGGGGCGGTACCCGGGCGCGTGCTCGCCGAGCAGAAACTGCTCCCAGAACCAGGTGGTATGGGCCCGATGCCATTTCGCCGGGCTCGCGTCCGGCATGGATTGGATCTGCTGGTCCTCGGGTGAGAGCGGCGCGGCGCGCCGCTCAGTCTCGGCACGAACGGCCAGAAACGCGCTCTCCAGCGCCTGCGCGAGGCCATCAGGGGTGGCCGGGGGTGACGAAAGCGGCTGATCGGCCGTAGCGGAGGCTTGTTTCGTCACGTTTTTCTCCAGACAGGACAAGAGAACGTTGTTGGCGAACCCAGGTTCCAAAACCAAGGTTCGTCCTAGATAGGGGCTCCGTTACGGTATGAAAGTCCTCCCCGGCGATGATATTCGTTTCATCATGCAATGGCGCCGGGGCCGCCCTGGCCTGATGTCCAGGGACTGCTCTTTGCCATTTTACTTTGGATGCACAACGGTTTGGGCTACATATATAGGCAGGTATCGGGTTAACTCGGCTGAGCCGGCCCGGATTGATAAATGAGGGCTCTGCCCCAGAAGGACACGGATATGAGCATCGCGGAATTCATCGACAACGAGGTGAAGTCGAACGACGTGGTTCTGTTCATGAAGGGGACGCCGCAATTTCCGCAGTGCGGTTTCTCCGGCCAGGTCGTGCAGATCCTCGACCACATCGGCGTCGGTTATAAGGGCCTCAACGTGCTCGAATCCGCCGAGCTGCGTAACGGCATCAAGGAATATTCGAACTGGCCGACGATCCCGCAGCTCTATGTGAAGGGCGAGTTCATCGGCGGCTGCGATATCGTGCGTGAGATGTTCCAGGCCGGCGAATTGCAGCAGCTCTTCTCCGAGAAGGGCGTCGTCGTCGCGGCCTGATCCGTGACAGTGCTGACGCGTCGGATCGGCGACGTCCAGCTCGAAATCATCGTCGCCGACATTACGACCCTCGGCGTTGACGCCATCGTCAACGCCGCCAACTCGTCTCTTCTTGGTGGGGGCGGCGTCGATGGTGCGATTCATCGCGCGGCCGGCCCGGAGCTGGTGTCCGAATGCCGCATGCTCCACGGTTGCAAGACGGGCGATGCGAAGATCACCAAAGGCTATCGGCTCAAGGCCGCGCACGTGATCCACACCGTGGGACCGGTCTGGAACGGTGGTAC